>NZ_BAAAUT010000026.1:0-107933 GCF_039534085.1 Planomonospora alba | reverse complement strand
CCCCCCCCCCCCCCCCCGGGGGGGGCGGGGACGGGCGGCCGCGGCCTCGGGCCCGGCGCCGGCTCCGCCCGCGGCCGCGGATCCACCGCGTCGCGCTCCATCGGGGAGCGGGGCCCCGCCGGGCGCACGGCCGGGGCGCCGACCCGGCGCGGGAGCAGCGCCGCCGCCGGGCGGGCCGCCGGATCGCGCACCAGGCACTCCCGCAGCAGCGGCTCCAGCCACGGCGGCACGTCGTCGAGGTCGGGATCGTGGTGCACGACCCGGTATCCGACCGCGGAAGCCGGACCCGTGCCGTACGGGTGGCGGCCGGTCGCCGCGAAGGCCAGCGTGGCCGCGAACGAGAAGACGTCGGCCTCCGGCCCCGCCGCGCCGCCCTCCAGGATCTCCGGCGCCAGGTAGCCGGGCGTGCCGAGCACGGCCCCGGAGACGGTGACCGCCGCGGAGTCGACCAGGCACGCGATGCCGAAGTCGATCACCACCGGCTCGCTGCCCTCGATGATGACGTTGGCCGGCTTCAGGTCGCGGTGGATCACCCCCGCGGCGTGGATGGCCGCCAGGGCCTCGGCCAGGCCGCGCGCCAGCCGTACCAGGGCGTCGTCGGCGACCGGGCCGTCGGCGGCGACCACCGTGTTCAGCGGCCGGCCCTGGACGTAGCGGGTGGCCACGTAGGGGCACTCGCCGTCCAGCGAGGCGTCGAGCAGCTCGGCGACGTACGGGCTGCGCACCCGCCGCATGGCCTCGACCTCGCGGGCCAGCCGGGTCAGCGCCGTGCCGTCGGCGGCCAGGTGCGGGTGCAGGATCTTGACCGCCACCGTGCGCCCCTCGGGGTCCAGCCCGAGGTGGACCTCCCCGAAGCCCCCCGCCCCCAGCGGCGAGAGCAGGCGGTACGGGCCGCAGTGCTCACCGTCCGGCGCTCCCATTCCACTCCTCCCGGCGACGTCCCCTTCATGTTTCCCCGCGGACCGCCGGAACGCACGGCGTCAGGACAAGAAAACGCCCGCCGGGTAAGGGGACGCGGGCCGCGCCCCCTCCGGGCGGGCGGGGCGGAACCTACGCCCAGAAGGCCAGGAAGCCGAGGCCGACGCTCTTGAGCAGGTCGTTCACCAGGCCCCCGATGAGGTCCATCGTGCCCATCACGCTCTCGTTGGCCTGGGTCTTCCAGCTCTCGGTCAGCTCGTCGACCGCGACGGACGGCGGCCGCCACGGCTCGAAGGACGGGGCCATGCCCAGCGCGGCCATCACCGCGAAGAAGGCGAGCGTGCCCAGGACGATCGTGGTGACCATGGCGGCGCCGGGGCTGCGGATCACCCCGGTCAGCGCGCGGGAGACGGCCTTGCGCGGCTTGCCGCCGCCGGGCAGCACGAACAGCCCGGCCACGAAGCCGCCCGCGGCGTAGGCGGCGGCCTGATCGGTGCCCATCTGCCCGATGAAGTGCAGCGCTCCCCACACGCACATGCCGAACATCGCGGCCAGCGGGGCGGTGACGGCCGTCGCCGCGACGGCCTTGACCAGCGCCCACGGCGTGCCGACCACGGCGAGCAGCGCGTCGGAGGCGCTGCTGCCCCGCACCGAGCGGCGCTCGGCCAGGTCTCCGAAGAGGTGCTCGCCCACCCGCAGGCAGAGTGCGGCGACCAGCGCGGCCGCGCTCACCATGACGGGCAGCACGCAGGCCAGCGCGACCGCGATCATCAGCAGCAGCGCCGCGGCCAGCGGGTGGCCGGTCCGGTACGGAGGGCGGGACTGCCGCTCGGGAGCGGGCGGGGTGTGCCGGGGCGGGGCGGGCGGGGTGTAGGGCGGGGGCGGGGCGGCCGGGGGCGCGTACGGCCGGGCCGGGCCGCTCGGCTGCGGCGCCGGGTAGCCGGCGACCCGCTGGTCCGGGTAGGGCGGCGCGGCGGGGCGCCGCGCCGCGGGCGGGGCCGGGACGTAGGGCGGGGGCGGAGCGGCGGGGACGTACGGCGGCGGGGGCGCGGCGGCGGCGCGGCCCGCATCGTCGCGGACCTCGCGGGCCCTGCGGTCGCGCCGTTCCGGTTTGGCGTACTCGACCGGCGGGAGCAGGTCGGAGAAGGACTCGTCCTGGGGCAGGGCCCGGGTGCCGTCCACCGGCGGCGCCGGGGCGGCGGTCCTCGTGCCGTCCGGCGGGACCGGATCGATGATCTTCGTCCCGTCCACCGGCGGGGCCGGGTCGATGATCCTCGTGCCGTCCGGCGGGACCGCGTCGATCACCTTCGTCCCGCCGTCCAGCACGGCCGTGGGCGGCGGCTCCTCGTGGAACGCCGTCACCGCGGGGTCGAGGGAGCGCGCCATCCGGTGCAGCTCCTGCGCGGTCGGCCGGGCCGCCGGATCGACGTCCAGCGCCCGCCGCAGCCAGCCGCGCAGCCAGGCCGGGGCCAGGTCGAGGTTGGCCCGACCCTCCATGATGTTGAAGCAGACGACCTCGAAGCTGCCGGTGCCGAACGGCGGCTTGCCGACGGCGGCGAAGAAGACCGTGGAGGCCAGCGCGTGCACGTCGGCCGCCTGCGTGATCTCCGAGTCCCGGATGATCTCCGGGGCGAGGTAGCCCGGGGTGCCGACGAACATGCCCGTCTGGGTCAGCCGCGTCGCGTTCACCAGGTGCGCGATGCCGAAGTCGATGACCAGCGGCTCGCCGTCGACGAGCATCACGTTGGCCGGCTTGAGGTCGCGGTGGACGACGTCGGCGGCGTGGATGGCCACCAGCGCGGCGCACATGCCCCGGGCCAGCCTGATGACCTGCTCGTCGGGGAGCGGGCCGTCCGCCAGGACCGTCTCCTCCAGCGTCCGGCCGGGCGCGAAGCGGGTCACGATGTACGGCTGCGCGCCGCTCAGCCGGGCGTCCAGCACCTCCGCGACGTACGGGCTGCGCACCCGCCGCATGGTCTCCACCTCGCGGGTGAGCCGGTCGCGCGCCTTGAGGTCGGCCGCCACGTGCGGGTGCAGGACCTTGACGGCCACCTCGCGCCCGTCCTCGTCCAGGCCGAGGTGGACGGCCCCCATGCCGCCCTCACCGATCTTCCTGAGCAGCCGGTACGGCCCCAGCCGCTCAGGCGCCTGCGTGTCCCCCGTCATCGCGCGGCCCTCTTTCTCAGCCCGTTCAGTTCGTCCACCACCGTTCCGACGTCCGCGGGCGCCCATTCCGCCCTCCGCGCCCCGTCCCCCACGGTGCCGGCGGCGAGATAGACCATCAGGACGGCCACCACGCCCAGCACCGCCGCCGTGGCCGTGGCCGCGGCCCGGGAGGGCAGCAGTGATGCCAGCGTACGTCGCATCTGGCGGCCGGGTCCTTCGACTCCCGGTCCCGCGCAGACGGTCGCCAGGGCGACCGCCGCGCCCCAGCCGAGCGCGTTGGTCGCGGGCATGTCCGCGACCAGCACGGCGAGCAGCAGCGTCACCGGCAGGCCGAGGATGAGCCCGTACGGCACGAGCGCGAGCGTGATGCCGGCCGATCTCACCAGCGCGTCCGGGCGGCCGAGCACCCGGATGACGTCGGTGGCCGCCGCGCCGATCGGGCGGCGGGCGTTCAGCCACGGCTGGGCGATGTCGGCGGCGCGCAGCAGGACGACGGCGGGGAGCACCACGATCGCCACGACGACCGGGAGCATGACCGCGCAGACCACCATGACCACCAGCAGCAGCGTGCTCGCCACGCCGTACGCCGGGGAGCGCCGGAGCGTGTAGCCCTGCCCCTGCGGGTCGTCCTGGTAGGGCGGGCCGGGCGCGATCGGCGGCTGCCGGACCGTCGGCGCCGGCGTGTACGGGTACGGCGGCGGCCCGGGCTGCCGGAGGTGCGGGGTGTCGAAGGAGGCCGGGGCCTGCTCGAACGAGGCGTGCTGCGGGTGCGGCTGCTGCGGCTGCCGGTAGGAGTGCGGGTCGTGCCGGTGGCCCTGCGCGCCCTGGTGGGGCTGCGCCTGCGGAGGCTGCGGCCGGTGGGGCCGGGCCTGGTGGGGCTGCGACGGCTGCCGGTGCGGCTGCGCGGGAGCGCGCAGGTGCTCCGGCAGGTCCTGGGGACGGACCCGCTGGGTCGGGATGTCGCCGTCGGCGATCGGCGCGGTCGCCGGACCGCCGGCCGTACCGGATGCCGTCCGGCCCTGCTCTCCCGTCCGGCCCGGCTGTCCCGGCCGGTCACGGGCGACCCTGCCGGTGGGCACGTCCTGCGGGTCGAGCGCCCCGGTCGGCAGCTCGTGCGAGGCCTGCGGGGACGGCGGCTGCGGGAACGCCGCGGCCTGGCGCAGCTCCTCCGGCGTCACCCTCCGGGTCGGCCACGGGTCGGGCTGCTCGGAGCCGAGCAGCGAGGAGTAGTCGCCCGGCCGGGCCGGGGACCGGGGCGCGTCGGCCGGGCCCGTCGGCCGCGACGCCACCGGGGTGGGCACGTCGCCGGGGTCCGCGGGCAGCAGCGAGCCCGTGGCGAACGCCGGTCCGGCGCCGGCCGGCGACGCCGGAGCGCCGTGGCCGCCCGTACCGCCCCGCCCGCCCGGGCCGGGGTCGTCGAACTGCGGGACGGTGCTGATCTCGTCCGGGACGCGGGGACGGCCCCGCTCGGCCGCCGTCCGGGCCAGCAGGCGCGCCGTCACCGCGGCCAACTCGGCCGCCGGGGGCCGCCTGGCCGGGTCGCGCGCCAGCGCCGCGCGCAGCACCGGCTGCAGCTCCGGCGGGGCGCCGTCCACGTTCACCTTGCCCGCGGTGATGTTGTAGAAGATCATCTCCAGCGTGCCCTTGCCGAAGGGCGGCTGGCCGGTGGCCGCGTAGACCAGCGTGCCCGCCCAGGCGTGCACGTCCACCTCGGGCCCCGCCTCGTGCCCCTCGATGATCTCGGGGGCGAGGTAGCCGGGCGTGCCGATGAACATGCCCGTCTGGGTGAGCCGGGTGGCGTCCACGGCCTGCGCGATGCCGAAGTCGATCAGGACGGGCGCGCCGTCCAGGATGAGCACGTTGCCCGGCTTGAGGTCGCGGTGGATCACCCCGACGGAGTGCACGGCGGCCAGCGCCGCGGCGACCCCGTGGGCGACCTGGAGCAGCGCGGGCAGGTCGAGGGGGCCGTCCTCCTTGACGACGTCGTCCAGGGACCGTCCGGGGACGTACCGGGTGACGATGTAGGGACGGTGGCCGGTCACGTCGGCGTCGAGCACCTCGGCGATGTACTCGCTGCGCACCCGCCGCATGGTCTCCACCTCGCGCGAGAGCCGGCGGCGCGCGACGTCGTCGCCCGCCACCTCAGCGCGCAGGACCTTGACCGCGACCTGGCGGCCCTGCGGGTCGACGGCGAGGTGCACCACGCCCATGCCGCCCTCGCCGAGCCGCCGCAGCAGCCGGTACGGGCCCAGTCGATCGTCCTGATTCATGGCATGAAGCACCATACCGGCTTAAACCCCGCCTACGAGATGAACCATCAGGCCACATTCCCCGGTTGGACAACGTCTGGCACGCCTCAACGGTTTCCCAAGCGGAGGTAAGGCGCAATCTCATTTCGGCGTCAGTTTGCCAGGGGCAGGACCTCCGCCGAGCCGAGGCCGGCCAGCACCGCGCCCGCGAGCGCCAGCTTGGAGCGGCGCACGCCGCTGCCCACGACCACCCCCGGATGGGCCGCCACCGCCTCGTCGACGAGGACCGGCCACTCCTCCGGCAGCCCCAGCGGCGTGATGCCGCCGTACTCCATCCCGGTCAGCGTGACCGCGTCGTCCTGCGGCGCGAACGAGATCTTCCGGGCCCCCAGATGCCGCCGGACCGCCCCGTTGACGTCGGCCCGCGCCGTGGCGAGCACCACGCACGCGGCGTAGCGGATCTCCCCGGCCCGCTTGGCCGCCACGATCACGCAGTTGGCCGACTCGTCCGGGCGCACGCCGTACCGCTCGCAGAAGGCGGCCGTGTCCGCCAGCGCCGGGTCGATCTCCGCCACCCGGACCCCCGCGGCCGCGCCGAGGTCCTCCACCGCGCGCGCCACCGGCTCGGCCAGCAGGTCCGGCCGGCCGGCGGCCTCCCGCCAGTCCAGCGTCCCGATCGTCATCTCCGTCCCCCTTCGCTCGCTCTCCGCCGACCCTACGGCCCCGCCGCGGGCCCCGGCCGGGCGGTCCCTCCGGACGGCCCCGCGCCCGGGGCGCCGGGACTCCCTGGCGGAAGCCGCCCGGGGTCCCGCCGCTCAGGTCTCCGCGAGCACGCGCCGGTGCAGGGCCGTGACGGTCCTCCTGGCCGACTCCATGGAACCGGCCTGCCAGGCGACCAGGTGGGTGAGCCAGTCACCGGCGAAGTACACCCGGCCGGCCGGCTGCTGCAGGACGGTGAACATCCCGGTGCGGGAGGGCCAGGAGACCCAGCCGCCCTCGATGTGCGGGCGGCGGTGCCAGGCGACGGAGACGCTGGAGCGCAGCTCGGCGCGGTACTTCTCGCCGTGGATCTTCTTGCCCTGGGTGAGCGCGCGGGCCCGGCGCTCGTGGTGCGGGAGCGCGCCGTACAGCTCCGCCTCCGGGCCGGTGTTGTAGTAGCCGACGATCACGCCGCCGTCGCCGTGGTAGCCGTGCGAGGGGTACCAGATGTGGGTGATGTCCAGGTCGGTCTCGGTGATGCCGCCGTAGATGCGGTCGTCGATCTCCCACCAGCGCCTGCCGTACTCCAGGCCCATCTTGCCCGCGGCGACCGGCCGGGGCGTGCGCAGCGCGGCGGTGACCTGCGCGCCCAGGTTGTGCGGGATCCGGGCGAACAGGTGCGGCGGGAGGGTCGCCACGCAGTAGTCGGCCCGGACCACGCCACCGGAGCCGCCGGGACCGCCGTCGTAGGCCACCTCGACGCCGTCGGCCAGGCTCTTCACCCCGGTGACCCGGGCGCCCGTCCTGATCCGCTCCTCGCCGACCGCCCGCGCCAGCGCCGTCACGATCGCGTCCATCCCGCCGACCGGCTGGAACATCGGCACGGCCTGCTCGAACCCGAAGTCCGCGGTGACGGCCCGGCCCGTCCCCGCGGCCAGCACCTCGCTCAGCGACGGCGGCCCGGCCAGCGGCTCGCCCGGGCCCGCCCCCGGGTAGGCGGCGAACCCCCGGCGCGGGGAGCCCCGGTAGGTCAGGTCCGGGCCGATGTCGCCGAAACGGCGCAGGAAGTCGGTCAGCCGCTCGCGGTCCTCGGCCGTCAGCCGCCGGTCCAGCGCGCCCGTGTCGGCCGCCTTGGCCAGCAGCTCGGCGACGTAGCCGTACAGGTCGGCGCGGGCCGTGCGGGCGCGGACGGGCGCCTCCATGCCGCCGGTGTGGACGTAGGCCGAGGCGTTGTTGTTGACGAAGACCTCCAGGGGCACGCCCAGCTCGCGGCAGTAGTCCATGGTGACCATCCACTGCGCGATCCGGCCGGGACCGGCGTTGAAGTAGAGGTCGTCCCGCGCGAACCCGGCGGTCTGCGTCAGGCCGCCCAGCTCCTCCAGCCGGTCCCCCCGGCGCACCGTGAGGTTCCTGCCGCCGGCCTTGCCCGCGGCCTCCAGGACGGTGCAGTCGTAGCCGGCCTTGCCCAGCTCGTAGGCGCAGGTCAGTCCGGCGACCCCGGCGCCGAGGACCACGACCTTCGCCGCCGCCCGGCCGGTGAGGGAGAAGTCCGAGCGCTGCGGCGGGGTGAACGACGTGTCCTGGGAGTCGGGGGCCAGCCCCAGCGCGCCCATCGCGGCGAACATCGCCCCGGCGCCGCCCGCCGCGCCGAGGCCGACGAGCAGCGCGCGCCGCGTCAGCGTGCCCGGCCCGCTCCCGGCCGGGCGCTCCCGGGCGGGCCGCTCCCCGCCCGGCCGGGCGGGCACCGCCCCCACCGCCGCCGCCCCGGCGGGGGCGTCCGGCACGCCCGCGGTGGTCCCGCCCCCGGTGGGTCCGTCTCCGGTGGGTCCGTCTCCGGTGGGTCCGCCCATCTCAGCCGTAGATCCCGCTGCCGCAGGCGATCTGGCCGCCGACCATGGCGAAGACGCCGAACAGCGCCATGATCTCGCCGAAGTCGCCGGTGGTGAACTCGGTGTGCCGCGGCCCCGCCGCCCGCACCCCGGGGATCGTCGCGCAGCCGGCCGCGATGGCGGTGGAGTTCCACTCCACGCCCAGCGTGTAGGGCGGCTCGACGACGTACGGGCGGAAGTCGCCCAGGCGGCCGAGCGCGCGGGCCGCGGCCTCGCGGATGCGGGCCTGCGCCACGACCGGCGGGAGGAGCTCGGCGGAGAAGCGGTCGATGCCCTTCTTCACCGCCGCGGTCTCGACGTCGCCGAGCAGCTCCCGCGCCTCCTCGCAGACGGCCTCGTCCCCGGTCACCAGCGCCACCGGCACGCCGAGCGAGCCGGCGAAGGCCGCGACCAGCCGCGTCTCGCCGCAGATCTCGCCGTTCAGATAGACGTTCTGGATCTCCTTGCCCATCCAGGTGTGGTTGAGCACGCCGTGCCGCACCCCGGCCCGCGCGTGGTAGCCCGCGAAGCAGGCCGCCGTGTAGGTCTCGTCGAGCCCCTGGCCCATCCGCAGCGGCTTGCCCGGCCCCCGGACCAGGGTGGCGCGCGGGTCGAGCAGGTCGATCCTGAGGTTCTTGGTCGAGCCGTGCGCGTCGTTGACGAGCACGGCCCGCGCCCCGGCGTCGAAGGCGCCCTGGACGACGGCGTTGGCGTCGCCGGTCATCAGCTCGCAGCCGCGCTCGTAGCCCCGGCCGCCGGCCTGCATCTCCTCCGGGTCCGTCAACCCGGTGACGCCCTCCATGTCCACCGACACGTAGACCTTCACGACAGCTCCTCCCGGAGTCCCCACGTCTCGACGCGGCGCGCCTCATCCTCGTCCATGAACCCGACCTCCGCGGCCATGAACGCGCGGACCCGCTCGCGCCACGGCTCGGGGATCTCCTCGATGGCCGGGGGGTAGCAGCGGTCCAGCCAGGCGGTCGACTCCTCGGTGGCGTTCAGGTGGGCCGCGGCCTTGGCGAAGACCGTGTCCTCGATACCGGGTACCCGGGCGCAGCCGTACTCGATCATCTCCTGCCCGCCGTACGGCGGGGGCTGCTGCCACTTGCGCGCGACCGGGCGGTCCGCGGTGATCGTGGTGCGCAGCGGGCGGCGCTCGACGGAGGCCACGATGAACTCCTTGCGCAGGCACTTGCCGCACGTGCCGCAGGGCCCGTCGACCCCGCGCAGGCACCAGCGGACGTGCTCGCGCAGCGGGGAGGCCAGGGCGAGCCGCATGGTGACGGCCTCGCTGACCCCGCCGACCGGGAGCACGAGGTTCAGGCCCGCCGCGGCGAACGCCCGGCCCCAGGCGCCGTGCGCGGCCCACATCGGGTTGTCGGGGGTGTAGCGGAGCAGGTAGCGGTCGCCGCCCAGCCAGCGCGACCCGAGTTCGTAGCCGAAGGCGATCCCGCCCAGGTCGAGCTCGTCGGCCAGCAGCAGCGCCCCGGCGGCCACCGCGTGGTGCTCGGGGTAGCCGGGGCGGGGCTCGGCGAGGGTGAACTCCAGGTCGGAGCGGACGGTGGTCAGCTCCCTTCCCGACTCCCGGGCGGTCCGGGTGACCAGCCGGGCCAGCACGTCCGCCCGGTAGTGGGTCCAGCGGTCGGGCACGCGCGGGTGCCGGACCCGCTGGAAGTGCACGAACGGCGCGTCGGGCAGCATCGCGGCGACCGCGGCGGAGTCCGCCCCGCCGCTGTAGGAGATCGCCAGCCTGCTCCCGGAGCGCGGGGACCCGCCGACCGGGCCGGCCTCGATCCCCCACCCCTCCTCGATCGCCTCGGCCAGTTCCGGCGAGATCGGCCGGTCGAAGACGACCCGCCGGCGGGTCCACGGCGCGACGACCGTCCACGCGGCCAGGGCGAGCAGGTCCGGGTGGATCTCCCCGGGGTCGTGCGGGAGCTCCACCCGGCAGGAGTTCGTGGCCAGTTTCAGGGGCTGGCCGTCGGTGCACAGGCCGGTGATGGAGTCCTCGGCGTCCAACCGGAAGGCGAGGTGCCGGACGCCGTCCCCGGCCGTCCAGGAGACCCTCACGCCGCCCCTCCGGACGGCAGCGCCCGCTCCGGGAGCGCCCGGCCATCGGACGGGCCGCCGTCCCCGGCCGCGCGGTCCACCGCCTGCCAGAGCAGGACCTCGTTCTGCAGCACCCGGTCCAGCGCGGCGGCGGTCTCCTGCGCCAGCCGGTGGGCGTCGTCCCACCGGGCGGCCCGGGCCTCGTCGACCCTGACTCCGGAGGCGGCCGGCCGGGCCCGGAGCCGGTCGACCTCCTTGCGGAGCCTGTCGGTCTCCGCACGGAGCACGGCGACCTCCCGGCCCAGCGTCTGGACCTCCCACAGCGCGTCCTTGATGTCCTGCCGGTGGTCGGCCCGTGAGATGTAGCGGGAGTCGAACCAGCCTCGGATCATCCGCCGCAGGCGCGCGGGCACCAGAGCACGCTTCACCAACCGAACCATAATTTCGCACGATATACGCAAAAGATGATCTATTTCATTGCGGAATCGTATTCTGGGGAAGATCGTGGCGCAGTGGGTGCGCGCCGGGGTGCGGGATCACAGAAACGGTCAGGCATGTCTCGAACGCGTACACGGCTCGCGGCCGGCTCGCTCGCCGCGGGCCTGCTGCTCCCCCTCCTCACCGCGGTGTCCGCCGCCCCCGCCACCGCCGCCGCGGAGCTCGGTGCGGCGCTGGTGCGGACCGTCGACCTCTCGGCGCTGGACCCCCCTCTGCCCGACCCCTCGGGCATCGCCTACGCCGCCGACAGGGACCGCCTGCTGGTCGTCGACGGCGAGGTCGACGAGATGCCCGTCTTCGACGGCGCCAACCTCTTCGAGATCACCCGTTCCGGGACGCTCACCGACCGAGGGCTGACGAACCCGCCCACCAAGGAGCCGGTGGGCGTCAGCCACGACCCGGGCAGCGGGCACGCCTTCGTGGTCGACGACGACCAGCAGCGCGTCCACATCTTCGACCCCGGACCCGACGGGCGGTTCGCCACCGCCGACGACGTGCGCACCTGGTTCAGCACCGGGGCCTTCGGCAGCACCGACCCCGAGGACGTCGCCTTCCACCCGCGGACCGGTGAGGTGTTCGTCCTGGAGGGCACCGACAACGACATCCACCGGGTCTCCCCCGGGCCGAACGGCGTCTTCGACGGGGTGGCGCCGGCCGGCGACGACGTGGCGGTGGAGTTCGACGTGCTCGGGCTCGGCATCCGCGACCCGGAGGGCATCGGCGTGCACCCGGCCAGGGACACCCTCCTGGTGGCCGACTTCACCACCGGCCGCGTGTACGAGCTCAACCGCGAGATCATGCTGGTCAACACCATCGACATCTCGGCGTCCGGCCAGACGAAGGCGGCGGGCGTCGCGGTCGCCCCGGCAACCGGCGACCCCGGGCGGCTGAACCTCTACATCGTGGACCGCGGCGTCGACAACGACACCGACCCGGACGAGAACGACGGGAAGATGTACGAGATGTCGGTGGACCTGCCGCCGATCCCCAACCTCGCCCCCGTGCCGCAGGCGGGGCGCGACGTCGCCTCCCACCTCACGGACCCGCTGACGCTGCGCGGCGCCGTACGCGACGACGGCGGCCCGGCACCGGTGTCCGTCACCTGGTCGCAGGTCTCCGGGCCGGGCACCGCCGCGTTCGCGGACGCGACCGCCGCCGCGACCTCCGTCTCCTTCTCCGCCACGGGGACCTACGTCCTGCGCCTGACCGCCTCCGACTCCGCGCTGTCCGCCTCGGACGACGTGGCCGTCACCGTGCTGGCCGACGGCGCGCCCATCCCGCTGAACATCCCGGTCGCCAAAGCCTTCGACGACGTCGAGCAGCCGCCGACGGGCTACGTGGACTGGCTCGGCAGGTCGCTGAACATCCCGAACGCGGGCGGCACCGCGCAGACGATCGGGCTGCGCTTCGACGGGCTCGACGTGCCACCGGGATCCACGATCACCTCCGCCTCCGTCCAGTTCACCTCCGCCCGCTCCGGATCGGCCGCCGCCTCCGTCCAGGTGCGGGCCGTCGCGGAGGACGACACGCCGACCTTCGCCACCACGCCCGGCAGCGTCGGCGCCCGGCCCCGCACCCGGGCCTCGGTCACCTGGAACCCGCCCGCGTGGTCCGGCGCGGGCCAGGCCGGGGAGGCGCAGCGCACGGCCGAGCTGAAGACGCTGGTGCAGGAGGTCGTCGACCGGCCCGGATGGGCGCGCGGCAACGCCATCGCGTTCGTCATGACCGGGTCGGGAGAGCGCGCCGCCCAGTCCCACGACGGCGGCACGGCCCCGGTGCTGCACCTGAGCTACGTCGCGGGCGGCACGCCGCCGGCCCAGCCGATCGCCTTCCGCGCCGCGGCGCACACCGTCGGCAACACCACGAGCGCGAGCGTCACCGTGCCGCCCTCGGTGCAGAGCGGCGACGGCATGCTGCTGTTCGCGACGCTCAACACCGCCTCCGCCGCGGTCACCGGGCCGACCGGGGTGATCGGCTGGACGCAGATCGCCGACTTCACGACCGGCTCCGCGCGGACCCTCGTGTGGAAGAAGACCGCCGTCGCGGGCGACGCGGGCGGCGCGCTCACCCTGGAGCTCAGCCCCATCACCAAGATTGGCCTGCAGCTCGTCGCCTACGGCGGGACGTCCTCGGCCGACCCGGTCGCCGCGGTGGCCACCCGCTCGGAGACCGCCTCCACGACCTCCCACACGGGACCGGCCGTCGAGGTGGGCGAGCCGGGCGGCTGGCTGGTGTCCTACTGGGCCGACAAGTCCTCGGTCACCACCGGCTGGACCCCGCCGGCGGGCGTGGTGGTCCGGGACGGGGTCGCCGGATCCGGCTCCGGGCGCATCACCGCGCTGCTCGCCGACAGCGGCGGCGCCGTACCCGCCGGCACCGCCGGAGGGCTGACCGCGACGACCGACGGCTCCTCCCGGGCCGCGTCGGTGAGCGTCCTGCTGGCCCCGGAACGGTGACCGACCGCCCGGGAGCACCGGCGGCCCGGCCCGGCGGGCGCCGTCGGCGGCCTTCCGGGCCGGGCCGTTGGCCGTTGGGCGGACCCGGCGGCCCGGCCCGGCGGCGCGGGTCAGCGGCCGGTGAACTTCGCCTGGGTCTTCTCCGCGAACGCGCGCATGCCGATCCGGGCGTCCTCGGTGGCGAACAGGCCGGAGAACTCCAGCCGCTCGATCTCCAGGCCGGTGCCGAGATCGGTCTCCAGGCCGTGGTCGACCGCCCGCTTGGCGGCGCGCAGGGCCGCCGACGGGCCGCCGACGAACGCGGCGGCGTAGGCGAGGGCCTCGGCGTAGACGTCGGCGTCGGGCACGACCCGGTCGACCAGCCCGATCGCCAGCGCCTCGGCGGCGGGCACGTGCCTGCCGGTGAAGATGAGGTCCTTCGCCCTGGCGGGACCGATCAGCCGGGGCAGCCGCTGGGTGCCGCCCGCGCCCGGGATGATGCCGAGCAGGATCTCCGGCTGGCCGAGCTTGGCCGACTCGCCCGCGATGCGGATGTCGGCGCAGAGGGCGAGCTCGCAGCCGCCGCCGAGCGCGTACCCGGTGATCGCCGCGATGACGGGCTTGCCGATCTCGGCCACCGCGGTGAAGCAGTCCTGCAGGACCGCGGAGTGCGCGGCCATCTCCGCGTAGGGCATGTCCGCCATCTCCTTGATGTCGGCCCCCGCCGCGAAGACCCGCTCGCCGCCGTAGACGACCACGGCGTACACGCCGGGATCGGCGTCCACCTGCCGGGCGCAGTCCGCGATCTCCCGCTGGACCTGCCCGTTGAGCGCGTTCATCTTGGGGCGGTCGAGCCTGATCGTCGCGACTCCGTCGGCCGACTCGACCCGTACGAACTCACCCATCGTCGTCCTTTCGCTGGAAGTGCCGTCGCCCCACGATAGAGCCGGGCACTTCCGCCTCCGGACCGGCCGGGGGCGCAGACGCACCGCAGGAGTCACCGGCTCCCCGGCCGCGCGGCGCCGGCGCACGGGCGGCTCACCGGCCCCCGGCCGGGGGTCAGCGCACGGGCAGCGCCGCCAGCCCGTCCGCCTCCCCGGCGAGCCCGGCCGGGCCGGCGGCCGCCTCCCGGTAGATCCGCTCGTAGCCCTCGGCCATCACCTCCACGTCGAAGCGGTCCTCGACCCGGGACCGGCAGTCCCGCGGGTCGAGCGCGCCGACCGCCTCGATCGCCTCGGCGAGTTCCTCCGGCCCGCTCCGCACGAACCCGGTGAGGCCGTCCACGACCACCTCGGACACCGCTCCCCGGTCGAGGGCCACCACCGGCGTGCCGCAGGCCATGGCCTCGATCATCACCATGCCGAACGGCTCCTCCCACAGGATGGGGAAGAGCAGGCAGCGGGCCGCGGCCAGCAGCTCGCGCTTGCGGGCGGCGTCGGCCTCCCCGACGTACAGGGCGTCGGGGCCGAGCCGGGGCCTGACCCTGCGGTCGAAGTACTCCTGCTCCCCCGGTTCGGTGACCCGCCCGGCGAGCAGGATCCGCCGGCCCGCCTCGCGGGCGGCGTCGATCGCCAGGTGCGCCCCCTTGTCCTCGTTGAACCGGCCGAGCCACAGGACCCAGTCCTCCTTGCGCTCCCGGAAGGGGAACGAGCCGGTCTCGACCGCGTTGTGGACCACGCCCGCCCAGTTCAGGTCGGGGGCGATGCGCCGCTGGGCCGAGGAGATGGCGGCCATGGACACGCTCGTGCCCAGAGCCCGGTAGTACGCGCCGAACTCGCCGTCCACCTCGTGGTGGCAGGTGACCACGGTCGGCACGGGCCGCGCCGCGGCGGTCAGCGGCCCGGCCAGGGAGTGGTCGTGGACGACGTCGGCGTCGATCCCCGCGATCATGTCGTACGCCTGCGCGGCGTGCAGCACCTCGGGCAGCGCCTGGCCGATCCGCTCGGACGGGGGGGAGACGTAGGTGCGCAGGAAGCGCGCGGGTGCGTCCGACCTGCCCGCGCCCACCAGTGTGACCTCGTGCCCGCGCCGGGACAGCCCCGCGATGAGTTCGGCCAGCACCGACTCGATCCCTCCGTAGCCGCGGGGCGGCACCTCGTACCAGGGCGGCGCGACCATCACGATGCGCAGTCCGTCGCGCCACCCCTGGAGATGATCCGTCACGGAACCCATGTCAACCTCACCTACGGCCACCCGGCCCTCGAGAACGTCAGGAAATCTGGACAGCTGGTCGGAAAGGAGCGGCGGGGGCCTTCCGCTCGGGACGGTCAGTGGATCTGCTCCAGGACGGCGGTCAGCGGCGGCCGCGGCTCGTCGAGCACGGTGATGCCCTCCGGCAGACCCGTGACGGAGGTCTCGCCGCCGTCGATGTCGATCGTGATGCGGGCGCCCGCCAGCTGGAGTCCCGAGATCTTCAAGGTCGTCAGGCCCACGGGGGACATCCACACCCTCTTCTGCGGCACGCACGGGTCGAGGCGGAGCAGGCTGCGCATCAACTGGATGGGGGCCGCCGAGGCCCACGCCTGCGGGGAGCAGGAGGTGGGGAACGGCACCGGCTGGGGGAACTCCTCCCGGTCGAACCCGCAGAACAGCTCCGGCAGCCGCCAGCTGAAGGCCTTGGCCGCGTCCAGCAGGCCGAACGCGACCCGCCGGGCCTCCTCCTCGAAGCCGTAGCGCATCAGGCCCGCCGTGACCAGCGCGCTGTCGTGCGGCCAGACCGAGCCGTTGTGGTAGCTCATCGGGTTGTAGGCGCCCATGCTGGAGGCGAGGGTGCGCACGCCGTACCCGGTGAACATCGCCGGCGACATCAGGTGCTCGGCGACGGAGGCCGCCTTGTCCTCGTCGACGATGCCGGTCCACAGGCAGTGGCCCATGTTGGAGCCGAGCCCGTCGATGGGGCGCCCCGCACGGTCGAGGCCCATCGCGTAGTAGCCCCTGTCCTCCAGCCAGAACCGCTCGTTGAACGCGTCCCGCAGCCGCATCGCGCGCTCCGTCCACTGCTCCTGGAGCGCCAGGTCGCCGGCCTCCCGGGCGAAGTGCGCGCGCGCGATGAAGGCCGCGTAGACGTACCCCTGGACCTCGGCGAGCGCGATCGGCGGGCGGGCCAGCGTGCCGTCGGCGAAGTTGACGCCGTCGAAGGAGTCCTTCCAGCCTTGGTTGAGCAGGCCGTGGTCGGTCTTGCGCCGGTAGTACAGGAACGGGTCGGCGGACCTGGTGATCCAGTCGAGGGCGGCGTCGGCGTGCGGCAGGAGGTCGTCGACCGCCTCGTCGTACAGGCCCCACCGGCGCAGTTCGCCCAGGACCATCACGAACAGGGCGCTGGAGTCGACCGAGCCGTAGTAGGCGTGGCCCTCCTCGGGGGTGACGCCGTCCTTCACCCCGAAGCGGAGCTCGTGCATGATCTTTCCGGGCTCCTCCTCGGAGAGCGGCTCGTCCTGCCTGCCCTGCAGGCGGGCCAGCCGGCGCAGCGTGCCCAGGGCGAGCGACTGGTCGAGCGGGAGCGCCATCCACGAGGTCAGCAGCGAGTCGCGGCCGAACAGCGTCATGAACCACGGCGCGCCCGCGGCGATCGACGGCGGCTCACCGGGCTTGTCCGACTCGAAGAGCCGCAGCGAGCCGAGGTCCTCCCGCGACCGGAACAGGACCTGGGCGACGGAGCGGTTGGAGGTGGTGACGACCGGCGTGAGCCGTTCCCAGTCGGCGCGCCGCCGGACCGGCTCGGCGTGCTCCAGCGGGTGGTGGGTGGAGAACCAGGCGGGCGTCTCCTCCCCGTCCACGATCGGGTTGACCTGCACGGTGACGGTCCACTCGCCGCGGGCCGGGACGATGACCCTGAAGTGGAGCAGGCCGGGGGCCGCCGCCGGCATGGGGTTCGTCATGATCCGCACCCCGCGGCCCCGGCTGGCGGACACGACCAGCAGGCCCGAGATGTCGGAGGTCATCTCCACGTCGGTCACGTGCACGATCCGCCCGGTCTTGACCTCGAACAGGTCGGCGAGGTCGGAGCCGACGTGCAGGCTGACGGCGCACCCGGCCGCCTCGTCGGACATGTTGCGCAGGGTCAGATCCTCGCGCAGGCCGCCGCCGACGTAGCGGTCCCTGATCACCAGCATGGTGCTCTCCGCCTGGCCCGGGCGGGGTCCGGTCCGGCCGAGGAACGTCGCGTGGTACGGCTCGGCGTTGATCGTGCGCAGGGACTCGATCGGGGCCTCGTCCACCCTCAACTCCAGGCGCGACACCAGGCGGGTGTCGGCGTGGTACATCCCCTGGGCCCCGCCGGGCGTGATGTCGCCGTTGCAGTTGGACACGCAGAAGGAGCCGCCCTCGACCAGGGTCACCGTGGTGCCGCCCAGCGCCCCCGGCTGGCCCTCGAAGGTCCATGCGTTCACTGTTCTCTCCGCCGTGTGGAAGGGTCCCCGTTCCTGAGCCATTCCCTTTCCACCCCGAAGGGGGCAACAAAAGCGCATTTCAGAGGCATTGCGGATTCTTTGCGGTAAAACTAATGAATCTCCCTGCTTGCCCCCTCCCGTCTCTCCGGAACCTCGTCACCATGGAAGCCGTCACCCGGGGAAGCGCGGCCCCGGTCCCCCCTGCCCCGGCCTCCGCGCGCCCACCCGGCCGGCACGGCGCGCCGCCGGCCGGGGTCACCGCCTCCCCTGCCCGGCCGGCCGGTAGCCCCGCACGTAGTCGACGGTGAACCGCTTGGGGTAGGGGTGCTCCGGTGCCGCCGGCGTGTCCCGCTCCGGCGCCTGCGGGAACTCGTAGATGTTCAGCATCAGCTGCATCGGATAGCGCGGCGACTGGCGGACCGTCCGCACGTGCCGCCCGTCGACGAGGAAGGAGACCCGCTCGGGCGTCCACTCGGCGGCGTAGACGTGGAACTCCCGGGCGTCGATCGGCAGGGTCTCCACCGTGAAGTCGTCGGTGATCCCCGGGTCGCCGAAGGGGTGCAGGCCCATGCCGACCCGCGCCGAGTCCGGCCCGACGTCCCGGCCGAAGATCTCGCAGACGCAGATCTCCGCCGACCGCTCGGGCTCGTCCTCGTAGCCGATCATCCAGAGCGCCACCATGGAGCGCGGGTCGTCGATCGCCCGCGCCCGCATCTCGACGAGGCCGTACCGCGGGGTGTAGAGCCGCACGTCGCGCTGCTCCTCCCGCACGACCGCGCCGGAGCCGCGCCCGTGCTGCCCGACCGTGCTGCCCACCGGCCCCGCGAAGACGCCGGTCTGCAGCGACGAGACGCGCAGCGGCCCCTCCAGCTCCGGGCACCAGGGCGGCTGGTCCTCCTCGATCAGCAGGTGCAGGTGACCGCCCGCCAGCTCGTACCGGGCCGCGGCGCGCTCGCGCCCGCTCCACTGCGGCAGGTAGTACGGCACCCAGCGGCTCCCGTCGAGCCGGTCTCCCTCGAAGGCGTCCTCGAACTCCAGCTCGTAGCCGGCCTTCGTCACCGGGTCGAGCCCCTCCGGCCACCGCTCCGCCGTCTCCGCCACGCCGTACCCGCCCTCCCCGACGAATTCCAGCCATCCGACGCCATGATCCCCCACCCGCCGCCCGTACGGCAGTGCCGCCGGGCGGGTGCAGGACCGGGCGGGTTTCCGCCTCCCTGCATGGCCGCGCGGCTCCCGGGTACCGGCGGGGCATGCCGGATCTGCTGCCCGAGGCGTTCCTGCGCGAGGCCGTCGACCTGCTCGTCCGCCTCGTGGAGGCGGCGGGCGCGGTCGTCATCTTCGCCGGGGCGGCCGCGGCCTTCGTCCGTTTCCTGCGGATCGCCGTACGGCGGCGCGGCGACGACGACTTCGTCGCCGTCCGCCTGTTCCTGGGGCGCTTCCTCGCCCTGGGCCTGGAGTTCCAGCTCGCCGGCGACGTGCTCCGGACAGCCGTCGCCCCGAGCTTCACGCAGATCGGGCAGCTGGCGGCGATCGCGGCCATCCGGACCGCGCTGAACTTCTTCCTGAGCCGGGAGATCGAGCGGGAGGGCCGCACGGTGCGCGAGTCCCGCCGGGCCTCCCCGGCGGGCGCCTCCGGCCCGGACCTCCCGTCGGGCGGCGACCGCCGCGGCTCCTCCGCCGGACCGGGGGACGGCTGAGCTCGTCGCCGTGGCCGTCCCGCTCGTCGTCGTGGCGGGGCCGCTGCCGGCGGCGGCCGTCCTGCTCGGCGGCGGGACGCCGGCGACCTCGTGCTGATGAGGACCGATCAACTGGAGCAGGACGGCTGGAAGCACCTGGCCCGGCACGTACCCGGCGATCTGCGGCGCGCGTTCGAGGCGATCCGGGCGAATCCCCGCTCCGCGACCGATCCCGCACGGCATCACCGTTCGAAAGGAAGCCTCGGAAAGGCTCCGTCCGAAGGTGAGCAGGTCGAACGCTGGCAGTACGAGGTCACCGGCGGAGGCCGGATCCGGCATCTGATCGACGATCCGAACCGCGCCGCATGGATCACCCACGCAGGCACCGGTCACCCCGGAGCCACGGACTGATCCAAGGACTTCGCCACTCGCTCCCGTCTCGGCCACCCGCCTCCCGGATCCGGTGGTCCGGGAGGAGCGACTCCTTCCGGACCACCGGGGACGGGTCAGCGCAGGGTGCCGTTGGTCATGCCCTCGGGCTCCTGCGGGACCGTCATCAGGCCCAGCTCGGCGGGAGCGGCCATCAGCGGGTGCGACGGGACCACCCGGACGGTGTAGCCGAAGGCCCCGGTGCGCTGCAGCGGGACCGAGCCGGTGAACACGGCCCGGCCGTCGTCGCCCCGGGAGTCGGGGGTCAGGGGCGCGTAGGAGGGGTGGACCAGTTCGTCGTGGATCCCGACCCGGCCGTAGGCGACCTGGACCTCGACGTCGTCGGGGCTCAGCTCGCCCAGCGCTATCGTGGCCCGCAGCTCCAGGGAGGCGCCGACCTCGGGTGTGTCGCCCAGCCCGGAGGCCTCGACGTGCTCGACCCGCACGCCGGGCCAGGCCCGGCCGACCCGGAGCTTCCAGGAGGCGAACTCCTTGGCCGGGGCGTGCCCGTCGGACGTCAGCGCGCGCGCGGCGTGGGCGGCCGGCGTGTAGAGGCCGACGACGTAGTCACGGAGCATCCGGCCCGCCAGGACCTTGGGACCGAGGGAGGTCAGGGTGTGGCGGACCATCTCCAGCCAGCGGCGGGGCAGGCCGTCGGCGGGGCGGTCGTAGAACCGGTCGGCCACCTCGTGCTCGATCAGGTCGTAGAGCGCGGCCGCCTCCAGCTCGTCGCGGCGGTCGGGGTCGGCGACGCCGTCTGCGGTGGGGATGGCCCAGCCGTTGGTGCCGTCGAACCACTCGTCCCACCAGCCGTCGCGGATCGACAGGTTGAGCCCGCCGTTCAGCGCGGCCTTCATCCCGCTGGTCCCGCAGGCCTCCAGGGGGCGGAGCGGGTTGTTCATCCACACGTCGCAGCCCTGGACCAGGAGCTGGCCCAGGGCCATGTCGTAGTCGGGCAGGAAGACGATGCGGTGCCGGACCTTCTCGCCGTCGGCGAACCTCACGATCTGCTGGATGAGCTTCTTGCCGCCCTCGTCGGCCGGGTGGGCCTTGCCCGCGATGACGATCTGGACCGGCCGCTCGGGATGGAGCAGCAGCTCGCGCAGGCGCTCCGGGTCGGAGAGCATCAGCGTCAGCCGCTTGTAGGAGGGCACCCGGCGGGCGAAGCCGATGGTGAGCACCTCCGGGTCGAGGGCCTCCTCGATCCAGCCGAGCTCGGCCGGGGAGGCGCCCCGGTCGATCCAGGAGCGGCGGAGCCGGACGCGGGCCTCCTCGACCAGCCGCGCGCGCATCCGGCCGCGGATGGCCCAGATGTCCTCGTCGGAGATCTTGCTGACGTCCTCCCAGCCCTGGGCGCGCTCCACCAGCGAGGGCAGCTCGCGCCCGGCCAGCTCCATGATCTCCCGGCCGACCCAGGTGGGCGCGTGCACGCCGTTGGTGATCGACCCGATCGGCACCTCGTCGACGTCGAAGCCGGGCCAGAGCCCCTTGAACATCTCACGGCTGACCTCGCCGTGCAGCTGCGAGACGCCGTTGACCCGCTGTGCCAGGCGCATGCCCATCGCCGCCATGTTGAACACGCCCGGCTCGTCCTCGGCCCCGAGCGCCAGGATGCGGTCCACCGGGACGGTGGGCCAGGCGTTGTCGCCGCCGAACTGGCGGGCGATCAGCTCGGCCGGGAAGCGGTCGATGCCCGCGGGCACGGGGGTGTGCGTGGTGAAGACGGTCCCGGACCGGACCGCCTCCAGCGCCTCCTCGAAGGAGAGGCGGGCCTCGGTGAGCTCGCGGATGCGCTCCAGGCCGAGGAAGCCGGCGTGCCCCTCGTTGGTGTGGAACACCTCCGGCTCGGGATGGCCGCTGATCCGGCAGTAGGCGCGGATGGCGCGCACGCCTCCGATGCCGAGCAGCAGCTCCTGCTTGAGCCGGTGGTCGGTGCCCCCGCCGTACAGGCGGTCGGTCACGTCGCGCTCGGCGTTGTCGTTCTCGGCCACGTCGGAGTCGAGCAGCAGCAACGGGACCCGGCCCACCTGGGCCACCCAGACCTGGGCGTGGAGCGTGCGGTGCTCGGGCAGGCCGATCCTGATCCGGACCGGGTCGCCGCCGGGCTCCTTCAGCAGGGTCAGCGGCAGCCCGCCCGGGTCGAGCGACGGGTAGTGCTCCAGCTGCCAGCCCTCGGGCGACAGGGACTGCGTGAAGTAGCCGTGCCGGTAGAGCAGGCCGACCCCGAGGATCGGCACGCCGAGGTCGCTGGCCGCCTTGAGGTGGTCGCCGGCGAGAATGCCCAGGCCGCCGGAGTACTGCGGCAGCGCGGCGGCGATGCCGTACTCGGGTGAGAAGTAGGCGATGGCCCGCGCGGCGTCCGGCAGGGACTGGTACCACCGCGGGGCGGTCATGTACTCGCGGAGGTCGTCGGCCATGTCGGCCAGGCGCCTCAGGAAGCGGCGGTCGCCGGCCAGCTCGCGGAGGCGCTCGGGCTCGACGGCGCCGAGCAGCGCCACCGGGTCGTGCCCCACCCGCTCCCAGGTGACCGGGTCCACCTCGGCGAACAGGTCGAGCGTCTCGGGATGCCAGGACCAGCGGAGGTTGTGCACGAGCTCGCCGAGGGCGGCCAGCTCCGAGGGCAGGACGGTGCGGACGGTGAACCTGCGGATAGCTCTCACGCTGTCAGACCCTAGTTACTCAACGCCACAGGGGCGACCAGAATGCTCACGCGTGTCCCCCTCACCGCTATCGACCGGGTCCAAACGCGGCCGGGCGAGTTCGTCGTGCGACCGGCCGGGAGGTGAACTCCCGGGAAGGAAGCCGCGCCCCTCTTCCTCCGTCAGGTATGAAGAGCCACTATTGGGGCAACCCAGATATGAGCCAGCAGCGCTGCCTCCCGGATCCGGCCGTCCATGTGGGAGGCGGTGCTCCGCCCTGCCCTGCGGCCGGTCAGGGAACGTTTGAGACGCCGAAGGGTCTTTCTTGATCTCTCTTGCCCGGACCATCCCGGCGGCACCGGTGTGCCGCCGCTACCGTGAGACGCGATGATCGGACGAATCCCTATCCAGGACATCCACCCCGTCGTCGAGTGCGGCCGCTATCCCGCCAAGGCCGCCGCGGGTGAGACATTCGAGATCACCGCGGTCGTGTTCCGGGAAGGGCACGACGCGGTGGCCGCCGGTGCCGTGCTGACCGACCCGGAGGGGGTGCGCGGGCCGCTGCTGCGCATGCGCGAGCTCGCTCCGGGGACCGACCGCTGGGGCGTGGAGGTGACGCTGCCCGCCGAGGGCACCTGGCACTTCCGCGTCGAGGCGTGGAGCGACCCCATCGCCACCTGGCTGCACGACGCGGGCATCAAGATCCCGCGCGACATGGACGCCGACCTGATGTGCGAGGAGGGCGCGCGGCTCTTCGAGCGCGCGGCCAAGGCCGTACGGTCCGCGGACTGCTCCGGGAAGGGCAGGCCGGACGACGAGGAGAACGGCGCGGCGGGCCGCGACGGCGAGGGGAGGAACGGCAGGAACGGCAGGAACGGCAACGGGGGCTGCGGGCACCGCGCCGCGCTGCTGGAGGTCGCCGCCGTGCTGCGCGACGAGAGCCGTGACCCCCGGGCCCGCTTCGCGGTGGCGCAGACGCGGGAGACGGCCGGGCTGCTGCGCCTGCACCCGCTGCGGGAGCTGGTGACGAGGTCGGCCCGCTACGCGATCACGGTCCACCGGCGCAGGGCGCTGTTCGGCTCCTGGTACGAGTTCTTCCCCCGCTCCGAGGGCGCGGTCGTCGAACCGGGCCAGGCGCCCAGGTCCGGCACTCTGCGGACCGCGGCCGAGCGGCTGCCCGCGGTGGCGCAGATGGGCTTCGACGTCGTCTACCTGCCGCCGATCCACCCGATCGGGCACGCCTTCCGCAAGGGGCGCAACAACACGCTGACCCCCGAGGAGCACGACCCGGGCTCGCCGTGGGCGATCGGCTCGGAGGCGGGCGGCCACGACGCGATCCACCCCGACCTCGGCACGTTCGCCGACTTCGACGCGTTCGTGGCCAGGGCCCGGTCGCTCGGCATGGAGGTCGCCCTGGACCTGGCGCTGCAGTGCTCCCCGGACCACCCGTGGGTCAAGGAGCACCCGGAGTGGTTCAACGTCCGCGCCGACGGCTCGATCGCGTACGCCGAGAACCCGCCGAAGAAGTACCAGGACATCTACCCGCTCAACTTCGACAAGGACCCCGAGGGGATCTACGCCGAGGTCAAGCGGGTGGTGCGGCTCTGGATGGACCACGGAGTGCGGATCTTCCGGGTGGACAACCCGCACACCAAGCCGGTGGCGTTCTGGGAGCGGCTGCTGGCCGACATCCACAGCACCGACCCCGACGTGCTGTTCCTGGCGGAGGCGTTCACCCGGCCGCCGATGATGCGGGCCCTGGCCAAGGTCGGCTACCACCAGTCGTACACGTATTTCACGTGGCGGAACTCCAGGCGGGAACTTGAGGACTACCTCAACGAGCTCGCCCACGAGACGTCACATTTCATGCGCCCCAACCTCTTCGTCAACACTCCGGACATCCTTCACGAATATCTTCAGCATGGCGGGATCCCGGCGTTCAAGATCAGAGCGGTCATCGCAGCCCTGACCTCGCCGACCTGGGGGATGTACGCGGGGTACGAACTGGGAGAGAACATCCCGGTACGGCCCGGCAGCGAAGAATACCTCGATAGTGAGAAATATCAGTACAGACCGCGTGATTGGGCTAGGGCAGAGCAGGAAGGGCGCAGTCTGGCGCCTTTCATCACCCGGCTGAATTTGTTCCGAAGAGCGCACCCCGCCCTGCAGGAATTGCGTAATCTACGGTTCCACAGCGTGGACAACCCGGACATGATCTGCTTCTCCAAGCGGCTCCCCGGGGCCCGCGACACGGCCTCACGACGGCACGGCGCGGGTGACGTCGTGCTGGCCGTCGTCAACCTGGATCCCCACCACACCCATGAGGCGACGGTGTTCCTGGACATGCCGGCCCTCGGTCT
The DNA here is from genome assembly GCF_039534085.1 of Planomonospora alba. NCBI lineage: Bacteria > Bacillati > Actinomycetota > Actinomycetes > Streptosporangiales > Streptosporangiaceae > Planomonospora > Planomonospora alba. The sequence goes on along the minus strand of NZ_BAAAUT010000026.1, from coordinate 83,559 downwards.
CGACTGGCAGGACGAGTTCGTCGTCGACGACGAGCTGTCCGGCGAGTCGTACCGCTGGCGGCAGTCGAACTACGTGCGTCTCGATCCCCACATCCACCCAGCGCACGTCTTCACCCTGCGCACGGCGGCGGCGCACTCCAGGTGAGCCGGCCGGGCGCGATCCGGCAGAACAGCGGGGAGAAATGAGCCATTCGTCCGAGCCCATTCCGAACACCTTCGACGAGGAAGAGCCGCGCGATCCGTACTGGTTCAAGCGCGCGGTCTTCTACGAGGTGCTGATCCGGGGATTCGCCGACTCCAACGGGGACGGCACCGGCGACATCCGCGGCCTCATCGACAAACTGGACTACCTCCAGTGGCTGGGGGTCGACTGCCTGTGGCTGCTGCCCCTGTACGAGTCGCCGCTGCGCGACGGCGGCTACGACATCTCGGACTTCATGAAGATCCTGCCGGACTTCGGCGACCTCGGGGACTTCGTGCAGCTGGTCGAGCAGGCGCACCAGCGGGGCATGCGCGTCATCGCCGACCTGGTGATGAACCACACCAGCGACGCCCACCCGTGGTTCCAGGCCTCCCGGCACGACCCCGAGGGCCCGTTCGGCGACTTCTACGTCTGGTCCGACACCGACGAGCTGTACAAGGACGCCCGGATCATCTTCGTCGACACCGAGTCGTCCAACTGGACCTACGACCCGGTGCGGCAGCAGTACTACTGGCACCGCTTCTTCTCCCACCAGCCGGACCTCAACTACGAGAACCCGGACGTGCAGAACGCGATGCTGGAGGTGCTGCGCTTCTGGCTCGACCTGGGCATCGACGGCTTCCGGATGGACGCCATCCCCTACCTGTTCGAGGCCGACGGCACCAACTGCGAGAACCTGCCGAAGACCCACGAGTACCTCAAGCGGGTCCGGGCCGAGGTGGACCGCCTCTACCCGGACCGGGTGCTGCTGGCCGAGGCCAACCAGTGGCCGGCCGACGTGGTGGAGTACTTCGGCGACCCCGCCACCGGCGGCGACGAGTGCCACATGGCCTTCCACTTCCCGCTGATGCCGCGCATCTTCATGGCCGTGCGCCGGGAGTCCCGCTACCCGATCTCGGAGATCCTGGCGCAGACCCCGAAGATCCCCGAGAACTGCCAGTGGGGCATCTTCCTGCGCAACCACGACGAGCTCACGCTCGAGATGGTCACCGACGACGAGCGCGACTACATGTACTCCGAGTACGCCAAGGACCCGCGCATGCGCGCCAACGTCGGCATCCGGCGCCGGCTGGCCCCGCTGCTGGAGAACGACCGCAACCAGATCGAGCTGTTCACCGCCCTGCTGCTCTCCCTGCCCGGCTCCCCCGTGCTCTACTACGGCGACGAGATCGGCATGGGCGACAACATCTGGCTGGGCGACCGCGACGGGGTGCGGACCCCGATGCAGTGGAGCCCCGACCGCAACGCCGGGTTCTCCGACTGCGACCCGGGCCGGCTGTACCTGCCGGTCATCATGGACCCGATCTACGGCTACCAGGCGATCAACGTCGAGGCGCAGCAGAAGAGCGCCGGCTCGCTGCTGAACTGGACCCGGCGCATGATCGAGATCCGCAAGCGCCACCCGGTCTTCGGCCTGGGCGCGTTCACCGAGCTGAACGCCTCCAATCCGAGCGTGCTGGCCTACGTGCGCGAGCTGGGCGACGACCGGATGCTGTGCGTCAACAACCTCTCGCGCTTCCCGCAGCCGGTCGAGCTCGACCTGCGCCGGTTCGAGGGGTCGGTCCCCGTCGAGACCATGGGCGGCGTCCCGTTCCCACCGATCGGCGAACTTCCGTATCTTCTGACGCTTCCTGGGCATGGGTTCTACTGGTTCACCCTGCCGCCCGCGCCCAAGGAGGCATAGATCGTGCTGACGGAGCTCCTTACCGGTTGGATAGCGCATCAGCGATGGTTCGCCGGTAAGGGGCGCCCCATCGACGCGCTCGCGGTCGACTCCGACCTCGAACTCGCGCCGGGGCTCCGTCACCTCATCGTCTCCGTCCGCCAGGGGGAGACGCGCGACCGCTACCAGCTCCTGCTGGGGTGCCGCCAGGAGATCCCCGACCGGCTCACCCACGCCCAGATCGGCTACGCCGACGGCCAGGGGTTCTACGACGCCGCCCACGACGCCGACCTCACCGGCACCCTGCTGGAGGCGATGGCGGCCGGGCGCGACCTCGGCCCGCTGCGCTTCCGCCACCTGGAGGGCGCCGGGATCGACACCTCCCAGCGCAGCCTGGTGCTCGGCGCCGAGCAGTCCAACACCTCCCTGGTGTACGGCGACGCCTACATCTGCAAGCTGTTCCGCCGGCTGATCCCCGGCGTCAACCCCGAGCTGGAGATCACGAACGCGCTGGCCCTGCGCAAGGCGGCCCACATCGCGCAGCCGTACGGCTGGATCGAGACCGACCTCGACGGCGAGCCCACCACGCTCGCGATGACCCAGGAGTTCCTGTCCAACGCCAACGACGGCTGGGCGCTGGCCCTGGCCAGCGTCCGCGACCTGTACAACTCCCCGGAGCGGTCCGCCTCGGACGCGGGCGGCGACTTCAGCGCCGAGTCCTTCCGGCTCGGCACCGCCACCGCCGAGGTCCACCGGGAGATGGCCGCCGCGTTCCCGACCGGCGTGATGGAGGCGGCGGAGGTCAAGAGCCTCATGGAGGACCAGCGCCGCCGCCTCGCCCGCGCCGTCGAGGAGGTCCCCGAGCTCGCCGCCCGCGCCCACGTCGCCGAGGAGGCCTACCAGCGGGTCGTGGACGTCGCGCACGCGGTGCCCGTCCAGCGGGTGCACGGCGACTACCACCTCGGCCAGGTGATGCGCACCCCGACGGACTGGATCATCCTCGACTTCGAGGGCGAGCCGGGGCAGCCGCTGGCCGAGCGCCGGGCGCTGAGCTCCCCGCTGCGCGACGTGGCCGGGATGCTCCGCTCCTTCGACTACGCGGCCCGGCACCTGCTGGCCGACCACCCCGAGGCCGGCGACCTGCACGCGCAGGCCGTGGAGTGGGCCGAGCTCAACCGCTCGTCGTTCCTGGCCGGCTACTCGGCGGGCGGGGGGCGGCTGCGCGGCGAGGACGCCGTCCTGCTGCGCGCCCTGGAGCTGTCCAAGGCGGTCTACGAGGTCGTCTACGAGGCGCGCAACCGGCCCTCCTGGCTGCCCGTGCCGCTGGCCGCCTTCGACGCCTGATCGCACCGCTTCCCCATTCGGCCCAACCGATCACCCCGGGTTCACTACTCTTCGCATACGAATACGCGCGGAGAGTAGGTGGCGATGAGACGGGCACGGATCATGATGGCGCTCGCCGGAGCGGGGGTGACGGTCGTCGCGGGGACCTTCTTCCTGTTCCCCGGGGAGCCGGGCTCACAGGCGGCCCGGTCCGTCTCCCGGCCGCCCGCCCCCGGAGACCCGCTGACCGGTGACGAGATCGCCGCGGCCGGCAAGGTCGCCTCCGCGACCTGGCGCACGCACATGACGAACGGGCAGGCCGAGCTGCTCTACGTCGAGCGCGACGACGACAAGGCCGCCGGGGAGCGGCGCCGGGCCGACGTCTACATCTACGACTACCGCACCGACCGGCTCGTGGTGCGGACCGTCGACCTGGCCAAGGGCGAGGTCGTGGCGGAGCAGGAGGAGCGCGGCGTGCAGCCGCCGCCGTCCCGGGGCGAGGAGATCAGGGCCGCCGAGCTGCTGCTGGCCGACCCGGAGTACGGCCCGCGGATACGCGACGCCCACGCCAAGGCGGGCGGCAGGCCGCTGGTCTCCGCCTCCGACCTGGGGCTGCGGGCGCTGAGCTTCACCCCGGGTCCCCGGGACACCGGCGCGGCGGCCTGCGAGACCCACCGGTGCGTCCGGCTGTTCGTCCGGCTCCCGGACGGCACCTGGCTGGACACCAGCCGGATCGTCGTCGACCTGTCCGCCAAGAAGATCTTCACCCTGGAGTGGTGACCGTGTTCCTCCGCCTGACCCTCTCCTCCGCCATGCTCGCCGCCGGGCTCACCACCGCGACCGCTCCGGCCCCCGCTGTGGTCCCCGCTGTGGTCCCCGCCGGGGGCGCCCCCGGGAGCGCGCACGCCGCCCAGGCCGCCCCGGCGACGTGCAACCCGCCGTACCGGATCGACAAGACGCTGCCGAACGGCGCGCGCTGGCGGATGTGCTGGGAGATGCGCACCATCGAGGGGCTGACGCTCACCAACGTCACCTACACCCCCGAGGGGGGCGAGGCGCTGCGCGTGCTGCGCAGCACCGCGCTGGCCCAGATCCACGTCCCCTACGACAGCGGCGAGCCCCGCTTCCACGACATCGGCACCATCGGCGACGACGCCATCGCGCTGAAGGCCGCCGACTGCCCCGGCGGCGAGCGCCGGGACCAGTACGTCTGCGTGACCACCCGCCCGCGCGGCCACGGCTACCTGAAGTCCGACGGCGAGGGGGTCACCTCCTCCGTCCAGGGCACCGACCTGGTGGTCTTCGCCGCCTTCCAGCTCGGCTGGTACACCTACCTCGTCGAGTGGGCCTTCGGCGACGACGGCGCGATCACCCCCCGGGTGGGTGCGACCGGCTCGCTGTCCGGCTTCACCACCACGCCCCAGCACGGCTGGCCGATCGGGGTGGGCGCCACGAAGTTCGAGGAGAGCCACAGCCACAACATCTTCTGGCGGCTCGACTTCGACATCGACGGCGCGGACGGCGACGTCGTCGAGCAGTACGACTTCACCGGCTCCGGCACCGCCAAGCGGAGGCTCACCCGCACGGTCTTCACCGAGGAGACCAAGGCGGTCAACTCCCGGATGCGCTGGTGGCGGGTGGTCGACTCCGGTGTCCGCAACGCCGACCGGCACCCCGCCTCCTGGGAGATCAACAACCTCGCCAGCGCGGAGTACCGCGGCCCCGCCGACGAGGCCTTCACCCGCGCCGACCTCTACGTGACCAACTACCGCGCCTGCGAGCGCCTGGCCAGCACCAACCCCGTGGCCGGCTGCGGCAAGAGCGTCGACCGCTACGTCGCCGACGCCCAGCGGCTCACCGACCCCGTGCTCTGGGTCCACGTGGGCTTCCACCACGTCGCCCGCGACGAGGACGCCGACCCCATGCCCACCCACTGGCAGGGCTTCCGCGTCACCCCGCGCGACGTGACCGCGGAGAACCCGCACTGAGCCCCGGCCGCCGGTCCCGCGCGGGCCGTGCACGGCCCTCCCCGGACGGCGGGAGGGCTTCCGCACGGCCCGCACGGCGCCGTGCGGGATCCCTCACGGACCCCTCGCCGAGTCCCTCCGGAGACGAGAAGATCTTCTCCGGCGCACCTCCCCGCCGAATGGGTTGAATGCCGACAGGCGGGCAGGGTTTAGGGAGTATCGACCGACGGGAGTGATCCATGAACGCGGACCTGGACCTGAACCGGCTGGCAGGCGGAGCACATCACGATCCGCACTCGATCCTCGGCGCGCACCCCGGTGAGAACGGTGTGACGATCCGGGCGCTGCGTCCGCTGGCGGAGAAGGTCCAGGTGCTCCTCGACGGCGAGGTCCACGACATGCGGCACCTGGCCTTCGGGGTGTTCGAGGTGACGGTCCCGGGGCTGGACAAGGTCCCCGACTACCGGTTCCGGGTCTCCTACCCGGGGGTGGAGCCGTACGAGGCGGACGACCCCTACCGGTTCTGGCCCACGCTGGGCGAGGTGGACCTGCACCTGATCGGCGAGGGCCGGCACGAGCGGCTCTGGGAGGTGCTCGGCGCCCGGGTCATGCGGCACCAGGACGTCGAGGGCACCGCCTTCTCCGTCTGGGCGCCGAACGCCCGCGGGATCCGGGTCATCGGCGACTTCAACCACTGGGACGGCTCCGGCCACCCCATGCGCTCCCTGGGCGGCTCCGGCGTGTGGGAGCTGTTCGTCCCCGGGATCGGCGAGGGCGAGCGCTACAAGTTCGCCGTCCTCGGGGCCGACAGCGTCTGGCGGGAGAAGGCCGACCCCATGGCCCGCCGTACCGAGGTGCCGCCCGCGACGGCCTCGGTGGTCGAGCGCTCGGAGTACGGCTGGCAGGACGGCGCGTGGATGGCCGCGCGCCCGGACCGGCGGGCGCTGGAGGAGCCGATGAGCGTCTACGAGGTGCACCTGGCCTCCTGGCGGCCCGGCCTGTCCTACCGGCAGCTGGCCGAGGAGCTGGTCGACTACGTCAAGGACATGGGGTTCACGCACGTGGAGCTCCTGCCGGTGGCCGAGCACCCGTTCGGCGGCTCCTGGGGCTACCAGGTGACCTCGTACTACGCGCCGACCTCCCGGTTCGGCTCGCCGGACGAGTTCCGCCACCTGGTGGACCGGCTCCACCAGGCCGGGATCGGCGTGATCCTCGACTGGGTCCCGGCGCACTTCCCCAAGGACGCCTGGGCGCTGGCCCGCTTCGACGGCACCCCCCTGTACGAGCACGCCGACCCCCGGCGGGGCGAGCACCCCGAGTGGGGCACCTACATCTTCGACTTCGGGCGCAAGGAGGTGCGCAACTTCCTGGTCGCCAACGCGCTGTACTGGCTGAAGGAGTTCCACATCGACGGGCTGCGGGTGGACGCGGTCGCCTCGATGCTCTACCTCGACTACTCGCGGCCCGAGGGCCAGTGGACGCCCAACCAGTACGGCGGGCGGGAGAACCTGGACGCGGTGGAGTTCCTCAAGGAGATGAACGCCGTCTGCTACCGGGAGGCGCCGGGCATCGTCACGATCGCCGAGGAGTCGACGGCCTGGCCGGGCGTCTCCCGCCCCGCCTACCTGGGCGGCCTCGGCTTCGGGTTCAAGTGGAACATGGGCTGGATGCACGACACCCTCGCCTACCTCAAGCACGAGCCGGTCTTCCGGCAGTACCACCACCACCAGATGACGTTCTCCCTGATGTACGCCTACTCGGAGAACTTCGTGCTGCCGCTCTCGCACGACGAGGTCGTGCACGGCAAGGGCTCGCTGCTGGGCAAGATGCCCGGTGACGAGTGGCAGCGCTTCGCCAACCTGCGCGCGCTGCTGGCGTTCATGTGGGCCCACCCCGGCAAGCAACTGCTGTTCATGGGCGGGGAGTTCGGCCAGGGCTCGGAGTGGTCGGAGGAGCGCGGGCTCGACTGGTGGGTGCTGGACTTCGACGGGCACCGGGGCATCCAGCGGCTGGTCCGCGACCTCAACCGGGTCTACCGGGACACCCCGGCGCTGTGGCGGCTGGACACCTCGCCGGACGGCTTCCGCTGGATCGACGCCGACGACGCGCAGGGCAACGTCTTCTCCTTCCTCCGGCAGGCCCCCGACGGCTCGGTCCTGGCCTGCGTGGCCAACTTCTCCGGCGCACCGCACGAGGACTACCGGATCGGCCTGCCGACCGGCGGCACCTGGGCGGAGGTGCTCAACACCGACGCCTACGACTACGCGGGCAGCGGGGTGGGCAACTTCGGCTCGGTGGAGGCCGGCGCGGAGCCGCACCACGGCCTGCCGTACTCCGCCTGCCTGCGGGTGCCGCCGCTGGGCGCCCTCTGGCTCAGGCACGTCCCGGCGGAGCAGCCGGCGGAGGCGGAGCGGCCCACGGCGGAGTGAGCCCGCCCCGCCCGCGGGCCGCCGGGCCCGCGGCCCGGCTGCGGGGGAACGTCAACCGGGCGGAGTAGACGCTCGGGCATCTGGGCCGGTCACGCGACGCGTGACCGGCCCCTTCCATGCCCGCCCCCGTCCGGACCCGGCCCGCGGCCCGCCCGCAGGCGGTTCCGGGCCCGTCCGCGCGGTCCCGGTCGGGGCACTCAGGGGCCGGGCACCATGATCCAGTCACACCTTAAATCTGACTTATGTCTGACTTATGCGCTCACCGAAGCGTTGACCGCCGCGAGAACGTGGTCTTACCCTCCAGAATCAATAGGAAACTTTCCTATGAATTACGGGGGCTAGGCACTCTCTGACCTGGAGCGATCCTTGCGAAGAATCACCATCGGCTCTCTGGTGGCGGCAGCGGCGCTGCTGGCTCCCCTGGGACTCGGCACCGCGTCCGCCGCCACTCCGGCCACGGCCACCTACGCGACCACCTCCGACTGGGGCTCCGGTTTCGAGGGCAAGGTCACCGTCAAGGCGGGCAGCTCCGCCCTGACCGGCTGGAAGGTCGAGTTCGACCTCCCCTCCGGCACCTCGATCTCCTCGTCGTGGGACGCCGACATGACCAAGAGCGGCAACCACTACACCTTCACCGGCAAGTCCTGGAACGGCTCCCTCGCGGCGGGCGCCTCGGTGAGCTTCGGGTTCGTCGGTGCGCCCGGCGGGCTGAAGAGCCTGACGAACTGCAAGCTCAACGGCGCGCCCTGCGGCGGCGGCACCACCGAGCCGACCGCGACGCCCACGGCCACCCCCACCGTGACTCCCACCGCCACCCCCACGGCCACGCCGACCGCGACGCCCACGGCCACCCCCACCGTGACTCCCACCGTGACCCCGACCACCGGCCCCTCGGGCAAGAAGATCGTCGGCTACTTCACCAACTGGGGCGTCTACGGCCGCAACTTCCACGTGAAGAACCTGGTCACCAGCGGCTCGGCGGAGAAGCTGACCCACATCCTGTACGCCTTCGGCAACACCACCGGCGGCAAGTGCTCGATCGGTGACGCCTACGCCGACTACGAGCGGGCCTACACCGCCGACCTGAGCGTCGACGGCAAGGCCGACACCTGGGACCAGCCGCTGCGCGGCAACTTCAACCAGCTCCGCAAGCTGAAGAAGGCCTACCCGCACATCAAGGTGATCTGGTCCTTCGGCGGCTGGACCTGGTCGGGCGGCTTCACCCAGGCCGCGGCCAACCCCGCCGCGTTCGCGCAGTCCTGCCACGACCTGGTCGAGGACCCGCGCTGGGCCGACGTGTTCGACGGCATCGACATCGACTGGGAGTACCCCAACGCCTGCGGCCTCACCTGCGACACCAGCGGCCCGAACGCCTTCAAGAACCTGATCTCCGCCCTGCGCGCCGAGTTCGGCTCCAGCGCCCTGGTCACCGCGGCGATCACCGCCGACGGCTCCAACGGCGGCAAGATCGACGCCACCGACTACGCCGGCGCGATCCCGAACCTGAACTGGCTCATGCCGATGACCTACGACTACTTCGGCGCGTTCAACGCCAAGGGCCCGACCGCCCCGCATTCGCCGCTCACCTCCTACAGCGGCATCCCGCAGGCCGGGTTCAACTCCGACGCGGCGATCCAGAAGCTGAAGAGCAAGGGCGTCCCGGCGAGCAAGCTCCTGCTCGGCATCGGCTTCTACGGCCGCGGCTGGAGCGGCGTGACCCAGGAGGCCCCCGGCGGCACCGCCACCGGCGCGGCCCAGGGCACCTACGAGGCGGGCATCGAGGACTACAAGGTCCTCAAGACCAAGTGCCCGGCGACCAAGACCGTGGCGGGCACCGCCTACGGCCTGTGCAACGGCGAGTGGTGGAGCTACGACACCCCGAGCACCGTCAAGGGCAAGATGGCCTACGCCAAGGAGCAGGGTCTGGGCGGCGCCTTCTTCTGGGAGACCAGCGGCGACACGGCCGACGGTGAGCTGATTACCGCCATCGCCAACGGACTCAAGTAATATTTCGGGCACTCGACCCTCCGTGCGCGTCACGCCGCGGAGGGTCGAGCCGTTCCGGGACCCGGCCGCCGTCCGGGAGGCCCCGGCCGCCGGGCGGTCCCCCTGAACGCCCGCTGTGAAGATCCACGAATCCCGCCGGAGGTATTCACCCCGCACGCGCCGCTGCCTAGACTCCGAATCGCCCGCTTCATCCCCCGGAGGACGTGTGCGATTCCGAGCCGCCGTGGCCCTGGCGATCACGCTCACCCTGACCCCGGCCGCGCCCGCGTCCGCGTCCGCCGAGGACCTGCCCGCCCCGGCGGCCACCGGGAGCCCGGCCGCACCGCCTCCGGTGAGCCCGCCCCCGGCGGACGCCGGAACCCCCGCCCCCGGGCCGCGGGCCGGTGACCCCGCCGCCCCTGAACCGGCCGGGTCGCCGGCCCCGCGGCCGAAGCTGGAGGAGGGGCTCGCCGGCGACTCCGACGGGGCCCGTGTCATCGTCGAGGTGAGCGCCCCCGCCGAGACCGCCCCGGTCGCGGGCGAGGCGCGGTCGCTGCCGGACGCCGAGGTCGTGCTCCAGTCGCCGGAGACCTCGTTCATCGTGGTCGAGGCCACCGGTGAGTCCCTGGCCGCGCTGGCCGCCGACCCGCGGGTGGTCTCGGTACGGCGGGACCGCACCTACTCCCCCGCCGCCCTTGCCTCCCTCTCCTCCGGCCTCCAGGTGATCGGGGCGGACCGGGCCCACGCCGCGGGGATCACCGGCGAGGGCCAGACCATCGCGATCATCGACACCGGGATCGACGCCGACCACCCCGCCCTGGGCGGCAGGGTCGTGCGGCAGGCGTGCTTCTCCTCCACCGACGAGGGATCGCAGTCCCTGTGCCCCAACGGCCTCACCGAGGACGTCTCCGCCGACGCCGAGACCGCCGCGTGCGTGCACGAGGGCGTCAACCTGTGCGACCACGGCACCCACGTCGCGGGCATCGCCCACGCGGTCGCCCCCGGGGCGGACATCGTCGCCGTCCAGGTCTTCAGCCGGAGCACCGACTGCTGGGAGGGCGAGAGCGCCTGCCTGACCGCCTACGAGTCCTCGATCCTGCGCGCCCTGGAGCACGTGGCCGGGCTCAAGGCGACCGTCCCCGGCCTCGTCGCGGTCAACCTCAGCCTCGGCGGCGGGATGTCCGACGGGGCGTGCGACGCCGAACCGGAGCTGCAGGCCATGCGGGAGCGGGTGGAGGCCCTGCGCGCCGCGGGCGTGGCCGTCGTCGCCGCGGCCGGGAACGAGGGCTACGCGGGTGCCGGAGCCCCCGGGTGCCTGTCCGGCTCGGTGACCGTCGGCGCGACCGGTGACGACGACCACGTGCCCTACTGGTCCAACCACGGCGCCGTGCTCGACCTGTTCGCCCCCGGCCTGGAGGTCGACTCCGCGGTGCCCGGCGGCGGCACCCAGGTCTACAGCGGAACCTCCATGGCCGCCCCGCACGTCGCCGGGGCCTTCGCGCTGCTGGCGCAGAAGGACGCCGACGACGCCCCCGACACGCTCCTGCGCAGGCTCGCCGGGTCGGGCCGCCCGATCTCCTACGCCGGGGTGACCACGCCCCGGATCGACCTGAACGTGGCGGTCAACGGCGGCGCCCCCGCCCCCGGCATCGCTCCTCCCCCGGGGCCCGGGGCGGGCGCCTCACCGGACGACCCGTCCGCCGGTCCGGTCCCCGACCCGAGCGCGGGCCCGGAACCGGCCCCCGGGCCGGAGGACGCCCCCGCCCCGGCCGACCCCGCGCCCGTCCCGCTGCCCACGGTGACGGTGACGGTGACCGTGACCGCCACGCCCGCCGCCGCCGCGCCGGCGGTCTGCACCCGGGGCACGGCCACGCGGACCCTGACCGCCGCCCGGTGGGCCGCCGAGATCGCCCGGGGCAGAGGAGAGCTGCCGGACCAGACGCTCGCCTGCTACCTGCGCCTGGTCGGCAAGGCCAGCACGGTCTTCTCCGAGGTCGCCCGCGCCTCGACGCTGGGCACGGCCTACCGGGTGCTCAAGCCCGCCAAGCGCACGAAGCAGGCCGTACTGGACAGCGAGCTGCTGGCCGCCTGGCTGAACTGGGCGCACGGTGCGGTCAACCTCACCGCCAAGGCCGGCGAGACGGGCACGGTCAGGGCCGTGCTGTCCGCGGCCGAGAAGCGGCGCCTGGCCGGCTCGTCCCCGTCCGCGCCGGTGGCGGCCCTGCGCAAGCACATCAACACCCGCCGCCCCGCGTGATCCGGCGGCGCGTCGCTTAGGGTGAATCCATGGACGCGACCAAGGTGATCATCGACACCGTCGACCGGATCCGGCAGCGGCGGACCGCCCCGCTGGTCCTCGAGCTCGACCTCACCGAGGGCCTCATCGACAGGCCGCCCGCCGACCCGCTGAGCGCGGTCCTGTCCATGCGCAGGGCGCGCCTGTCCGACGTGCTGTCCGGGCTGAAGCGCGCCCGCCGCGACGAGCGCGTCAAGGGGCTGGTCGTCAAGATCGGCACGCATCCCCTGGGACTGGCGATGGTGCAGGAGCTGCGCCAGGCGGTGCGCCGCTTCCGCGAGGCGGGCAAGCAGGCGGTGGTGTTCGCCGAGACGTTCGGCGAGTTCGGCGCGGGCACCGTCCCCTACTACCTGGCATGCGCCTTCGACCGGGTCTACCTGCAGCCCTCCGGCGACGTGGGGCTGACCGGCGTCGCGCTGGAGCAGCGCTTCGTGCGGGGCGCGCTCGACAAGCTCGGCGTGGAGTACCAGCTCGGGCAGCGGCACGAGTACAAGACGGCCGCCAACATGTTCACCCAGGAGAGCATGACCGAGCCGCACCGCGAGTCGGTGGCCCGCATCGCCGAGTCGGTCACCGAGCAGATCGTCGCGGGCGTCGCCGAGGCGCGCCGGCTCGACCCGGCCAAGGTCCGCGAGCTCGTCGACGCCGGGCCGTTCACCGCTCCCGAGGCGGTGGAGGCGGGCCTGGTGGACGGGCTGGCCTACCGCGACGAGGTCTACGACGAGGTACGGCGGGCCGCCGGCGAGGACGCCCTGCTGCTGTACGTCACCCGCTACCACAAGGGCGCGCTCGCCAGGAAGCTGCCGCACCCCGGCGAGCAGGTCGTGGCGCTGGTGCAGGGCAGCGGCCCGATCAAGCTCGGCCGGAGCGGGCGCAGCCCGATGGGCGGTGGCGCGATGGGCTCCGACACGATCTGCGCCGCCCTGCGCGCGGCCCGCCGCGACGACGCCGTGAAGGCCGTCGTCTTCCGGGTGGACAGCCCCGGCGGCTCCTACGTCGCCTCCGACGCCATCTGGCGCGAGGTCGGGCTCACCCGCGAGGCGGGCAAGCCGGTGATCGTCTCGATGGGGGACGTGGCCGCCTCCGGCGGATACTTCGTCTCCATGGCCGCCGATGTGATCATGGCGCAGCCGGGCACGCTCACCGGCTCCATCGGCGTGTTCGGCGGCAAGCCCGTCATCGGCGAGCTGCTGGGCAAGCTCGGGGTGACCTCCGAGACCGTGCGCGAGGGAGCCAACGCGGCGATGTTCTCGCCCACGCACGGCTTCTCCGAGGCCCAGTGGGCCCGGGTCGACGCCTGGCTGGACCGGATCTACGACGACTTCGTGGGCAAGGTCGCCCAGGGCCGCGGCCTGACCCGCGAGCGCGCCCACGAGCTGGCCAGGGGGCGTGTGTGGACCGGTGCCGACGCGCGTGCCGGCGGGCTGGTGGACGAGCTCGGCGGGCTGGAGGACGCCCTCGCCCTGGCCCGTAAGAGGGCCGGGCTGGCCGCCGACGCCCCGGTCCGACCCTACCCCCGGCTGAACCCCCTGGAGCGGCTGCGCCCGCCGGACTCCAGCGAGGACCGGACGGCCGCGCTCGCCCGGGTCCGGCTGGAGGCGTGGGGCCCGCTCGCCGCCCTCGCCGGAGAGCTCGGCCTGCCGGCGTACGGCCCGCTCATGCTCCCCGGCTCCTGGCGGATCCGCTAGACGAGTACGTCCTAAAGCTGAGAGCGGGTACGGCCTCGCTGTCGGCTGGTGAGCCCGCCTGTGGGGCGCGCCCGTGGTGGGCCCGGTGTCGCCCATCCGGGCTGCGCCTCAGGACAGACGAGCCTGGCTTCGACGCCGGAGCGGACACGACGAGGGGTGCCGGGGATCGATGCGTGACCAACGACCTCAACACCCTTCTCACCGCACTGTGAACCTCGCCGGGTTTCGTGGAGGCCGTGCCGGGTCCGGGCAGCGACTATGACCAGCGGCTGTGGCGCACCGCGCTGTACCGGGTTTTCCCGGCTGCCGCGGTGGCCGCAGAGACCTGCACCGGCAGCCGGACTATCTGCGCGTGCTGCGCGACAAGATCGCCCAGCACCGCCCGATCCGCCACCGGCACCTGCAGGCCGGCCATCAGGCGATCCTCACGGTACTCGGCTACATCGACATCGAGCCGGCCGACTGGGTGCGCCGCTACAGCCAGTCCGACGCCGTCCTCGCTCAACGCCCTTCCGCGTGACCACGCTACGTAGAAGGGAAGCAGTCGACGGCCTTCTGACGCTGCTGTCGCAAAGAGCGCAGACGGCATCGGCCGCCCCCGGTGTCGATCACCGAGACCAGGGCATCGGACCACCTCGCTTCCCGCGGCGGTCAGCCTCCTGTGATCCGCCGCTCAACCGGCGCCCCGACGGAGGGGGAGTTCTTCCTGGCCCACGCCCCGGCCGGCACCGTGTCCCGGCCCGGCTGCTCATCCCCGCGGCCAACGCCAACGGGCATGTCCTGGTCTGGTCACACTTCCGGCGGCTCAACCAGACCCGTGCCCCGAGCGTTTTTCATCCTGGGCAGCGGCCCTCTTCGATGAGCTGCAGGACGGGGACGGCCTGGACGATCGCGGTGGCGCGGCGGGGGCAGCAGCGGAGCCGGACCAGCACTTTCCATGCCTTCGAGGTCGCGGCGGCGCGTTCCCCGATCGCCCGGATGCGGGCGTGGGAGCGGTTGACGGCCCTCTGGTGGCGCGACAGGCGCGGCCGGTGCCGGTGGCGCTTGAACGGCGTGCGGATCGTGCCGCCCGCGCCCTGGTGCCCCGGTCGGCGAAGACTCAGGCACCGGCACCGGCGCCGGTCAGAGCGTCGGCCAGGCCGGCCCGCCGGGCCGCGGTCAGATCGTGCACCGCCCCGGGCGGCGCGGGCGCGACCTGCACCAGGCGGCCGGCCGGATCGGCGAGGAACGGGACGTTGACCCCGTGCCGGTGGTGTTTGCCGGAGGAGTACGGCCTGCCGCCGGCCGGTCGATCGGGATGAGCGTGCCGTCACCGGCGGCATAGGCCAGGCGGGAGGCCTTCTGCGCGGCGGTGTGCACGTCGTCGGCCAGGGCGGCGAGCAGGTCGACGCTCTCCTGCACGTAGCGCCAGGCGGTGGTGGTGCCGATGGCGGACCCGCCGGCCAGGCGGGCGTAGGTGTCGCCGCCCGCGCAGATGCGCCAGGACGAGGAGGGCTTGCTGCCCGGGGCCGAGGCGGCGCCAGCGGGAGCGGCGTTCGGCGCGGTGGGCGCGGATCAGGCCGGCCAGGCGGACGAGGGTGCGGCCGGCAGCGGAATCGCGGCACGGTAGGACAGCAACGAGGCTCCCGGTCGGGGTATCGGATCTTGGTCGACTGCTGTCTTACCGGGAGCCTCGTCTCATCCGCTACCGCCTTCCGCAGGTCCGCCGTGGCCTGGGCCATCAGGATGAAAAGCCTCCCGGTGAACCTATGCGGTCAGAGCACTGGACACCGGGCCCGTCCGGCCCGGTCCCGGGCCGGACGGGCCCGCGGTGCGAGCCGCCGCCGGACCCGCCCCGGTCCGCGGCGGACGGGGCGGTCAGGAGCGGGAAGGGCTCACCTCCCAGGCCGGAGGCGGGTTGACCGGCAACCGCACGGTGAAGACCGTGCCGCCGCCCTCCCGCGGAGCCACGGAGATCTCACCGCCGTGCGCGTCGACGATGGCCTTGGTGATGGGCAGTCCCAGGCCGGTGCCCTCGATCCCGGCCTCCTGGGCGGTGGAGGCCCGGAAGAACCGGGTGAACAGCTGCGGATACTGCTCGGCCGGAATGCCGATGCCGGTGTCGGCCACCGTCACGACGACGATCCCGTCCCGCCCGCCTTCCTCGCCGGCGTCCTCCTCATGGCGGGCGGTGACGGTGACGCGGCCCCCCTCGGGGGTGTACTTGACGGCGTTGGACAGCAGGTTGTCCAGGACCTGGCGGAGCCGTACGGGGTCGGCGTGCACGCCCAGGTGGCGGTCGAGGTCGACCTCGACGGCCAGGCGCCCGGCCTCGGCCGCGGGCCGCAGGTCCTCGACGCTCTGGCGCACCAGCCGGGTCAGCGAGACCGGGCGGGGGTCGATGCCCATGTGCCCGGCGTCCAGCCGGGCCAGGTCGAGCAGGTCGTCGACCAGCCGCTGCAGGTGCGCGCTCTTGCGGTCGATCACTCCGGCGAACGCGCGCTGCTCCTCGCCCAGGTCGGGGTCGTCCAGGAGCATCTCGACGTAGCCGCGGACGGCGCCGATCGGGGCGCGCAGCTCGTGGCTGACCAGCGCCACCAGCTCGTCCTTCATCCGGTCCAGCTCGCGCAGCCGGCGCACCTGCTCCCGTTCCCGGGCGAGCAGGCGCTCGCGCTCCTCCTCGATGCGGTGGCGCTCGGTGACGTCGGTGGAGATGCCGTCGACGAAGAGCCGGTCGCCCTCGCGGCGGGGCATCCCCCGCATCCAGATCCAGCGGGTGACGCCGTCCAGCCCGATGAGCCGGTACTCGACCTCCATCGGCCGGCCGCGGGAGATCGTCTCGTTGAAGGCGGCGATGATCTCCCGGTCCTCGGGGTGGACCCGCTCCCTGACCGCCTCCGCCTTGTCCGTCCCCGCGGGCACCGGCCCGCCGAGCAGCTTGGCCACGTTCGGGCTGGCGTAGACCGAGTGCAGCACGCCGTCCGAGCCGATCTCGGTGGTCCACACGTCGTCGTCGAGCTGGGCGACGATCTCGTCGAAGTGCCGGCGGCTGGCGGCCAGGGCCAGCTCCAGTTCCTCGGCGCGGCGGCGCTCCTTGTAGCGGCCGAGGTGGGCGCCGATGCCGTCGAGCACGGAGACGAGGTCGTCGCGGGCCTCCTGGACGGTGTCCGCGAAGAAGGTCAGCACGCCGAGCGTCCTGCGGCCGCTGCGGACCGGCAGGCCGATGGCGGAGCGCAGTCCGGCCCGCAGGGCCGCCCGCTCCCGGGCGAAACCGCGGAGGTCGCCGGCCAGGTCCTCGATCCACACGTCGCGGTCGCCGCTCCAGGCCGCTCCCGCCAGGTCCTGCCCCGCGCCGAACGTGTCGGGGCGGCCGTCGAGGAAGACCGACAGGTCGCGGCCCGGACGGACCCACGTGCAGACGCGGGTGACGGTCGCCTCGTCGTCGTCGGCCCGCCAGTACTCCCCGCAGGTCCAGCCCATCTTCTCGGTGACCGCGGCGACCACGCCGGTGGCCGCCTGCTCCGCGGAGGCGGCGTCGGCAAGCACCCCCGCCACGGCGTGCTGCACCTCGCGCAGCGTCTCGGCCCGGCGGCGGCCGGAGACGGAGGCCGCGGCGTCCGGGGTCTGCTCCAGGATCGCCCGCAGCCTCGGCAGCTCCTGGCGCGCCGACCACAGCTCCAGCTCGTCCTCCGCGGTCCGGGCGAGGTCGCCGGCCGCCTCCAGCTGGGCGGGGCTCCACTGGCGCGGCCTGTGGTCGGCCACGCACAGCACCCCGTGGACCCGCCCGTCGCCGGCCCGCAGCGGAAACCCTGCGCAGGCGGCCACCTCCGGCCCGCCGGACCGGACGCCGGCCGGCCGCCCGCCGGAGCGGGCGCCGGTCAGCCGCTCGTCGGAGCGGGCGTCGGCCGCGACCACCGGCGCGCCGTCCGCCGCGACCCGTTCGCACAGTGCCTGGGCCAGACCGGTCCGCGGCACCGCCGCCCACCCCGCCGGTCCGGCCGCGCCGGCGGTCGCCCACCGGCCGTCCCGGAGCAGCGAGACCCAGGC
Organism: Planomonospora alba; assembly: GCF_039534085.1. NCBI lineage: Bacteria > Bacillati > Actinomycetota > Actinomycetes > Streptosporangiales > Streptosporangiaceae > Planomonospora > Planomonospora alba. The sequence continues at coordinate 65,979 of NZ_BAAAUT010000026.1, read as the reverse complement.
GGCGGGCACCTGAAGCAGCCTGGTCGCCAGCCGGGCGGGCCGGTCCAGCGGGGGCTCCCCCCGGACCTCCGGCAGGCCCGCCGCCTCCGTCCGTCCCGGATCGCCACCATGCTCCGTAGGTTCCACGGCCTCATCTCCCGAGACCGCTCCTACCCCCGCCAACCAGACATATCACCACACCACCCGGCCCGACCTGCGGAAACCTCGGTCACCCGGCGGACGCGCACCGGCCGGGCTCAGCCGACGGGGCGGTAGCGGCCGCGGAGCCGTACGAGCGCGGCCGCTGCCGGGTCGACGTAGTCCACGCCCAGGACGCGGGCGATGTAGACGGTGTGGTCCCCGGCCGGGACGACCTGCACCGTCTCGGCCTCCAGGGCGGTCACCCCGCCCTCCACGACGAGCGCCTCGCTCAGCGGCCCCCGGTGGTGCGGGGTGCCCGCGAGCAGGAGCCGCGCCCCGGGGCGGCCCGCGGCGGCGAAGCGGCTGGCGATCGCCTTCTGCCCGGCCGACAGCACGCTGACGGCCCAGCGGTCGCGGCGGAGCAGCAGCTCGTTGAGGTAGCCGCGGCCGGCCAGGCTGACCATCACCAGCGGCGGGTCGAGGGAGATCGAGGTCAGCGTGCTCACGGTGGTGCCCACGTCGTCGCGCTCGTCCCGCACGGTCACGACGCTCACCGCCCCGGCGACCTGTGCCATCGCCTCCACGAACCCGCTCATCACCACCACCTCACGCGCCACCCTAAGGGCTGCCGCCCGTGGGCCGCGGACCGGCACGGCACCGCGGAGGCGACCGGCACGCCGGACCGCCCCGGGCGGGCAGCCCGGTGCGCGGGTACGCCGCACGAGGCCGCCCGCCGGGCACCCGGCCTCTCCGTCCGCCGTCCGGGGCGTCTCGCATGTACGCCGCACGAGGCCGCCCGCCGGGCACCGGCCTTCCCCGCCCCCGGCCGGGGCGTTCGGATTGCTTGGCCCGGATTTGACGCATGTCTCCCCGGCCGCCGCCCGCGCCCGGACTAGGTTGGCCCCACGAGCAGCCGCACGGGAGCCGACATGAGCACTGCCAGCACCTCGCCCCGGATGCCGGCCGCGTTCATCGGGCACGGCAGCCCGATGAACGCGCTGGAGGACAACCGCTACACCCAGGCGTGGCGGGCCTTCGGCCGGGCGGTGCCGCGTCCGCGCGCCATCCTGGCGGTCTCCGCGCACTGGTACATCAACGCCACCGCCGTCACCGCGATGGCCCGCCCCCGCACCATCCACGACTTCTACGGCTTCCCCCGCCCGCTGTTCGAGATCGACTATCCGGCTCCCGGCCTGCCGGAGCTGGTCGCCGAGGTCGCCGACGCCGTCCACCCCACCTGGGTCGGCGCCGACCTCGACAGCTGGGGCCTCGACCACGGCACCTGGTCGGTCCTGGTCCACGCCTTCCCCGAGGCCGACATCCCGGTCGTGCAGCTGAGCATCAACGCCGACAAGGACTTCGACTACCACCTGAAGCTGGGCGCCGCGCTCGCGCCGCTGCGCGAGCGCGGCGTGCTCGTCGTGGGCAGCGGCAACGTCGTGCACAACCTGCGCGGCATGAACGGCGCGCTGCCCGACACCGGCTACGACTGGGCGCAGCGCTTCGACGAGCACGCCAAGGAGACGATGCTCGGCGACCCCGCCTCCGCCGCCGCCCTCGGCGGCCACCGCGACTTCGAGCGGGCGGTGCCCACTCCCGACCACTTCCTCCCGCTGCTCTACCTCGCCGGCCTGGCCGGCGCCGACGGGGGCGGCACCGCGGTCCTCGTCGACGGGTACGCCTACGGATCACTGTCGATGACCGCCTACACCCTCGACGCGGCCTGCCCCGGCGCCGGCGACGGCGGCACGCCGGCGCCGCCGCTGCCCGGCGACGTGCCGCCCGACGCCTCCAACATCTGACGCGCCGGAGCGGGCCGCCGCCGGGCGGCGGGCCGGCCGGTCAGAGCAGGCCGTTGCCGCTCAGCCAGTCCTTCGCCACCGCCGCGGCGTCGTCCTTGTCCACCGCGACGCGCTTCATCATCTCCAGCAGGCCGGGGGTGTCGAGCTTGGCGGAGACCGCGTCCAGCGCGCTGCGCACCGTGTCGTCCACGCCCGCCCTGTTGACCAGCGGCGTGACGTTCTCCGCGGCGAAGGCGCCCTTGTTGTCCTCCAGCGCGACCAGGTCGTTGAGCACGATCTTGGGGTCGGTGGTGAAGACGTTGCCGACCTGGACGGTGCCGTCCTTGATCGCGTCGGCGGTGGCGGCGCCGGTCTTCTTCCACTCCTTGAACTCCAGGCCGTAGACCTTCTTGAAGTTCTCCTCCTGGCGCGACTGGAACTCCGGCGGGCCCCCCACCGCGTAGCCCTTCGCGACCTTCACCAGGTCCTCGATCGTGGTCAGGCCCTCCTTCTCGGCGGTGGCCCGGGTGACGGTCAGGGAGTTGTTGTCCTCCGCGGCGGCGGGTGCGAGGATCTCCAGCTCGGCGGGGAGCTTCTCCTTCAGCGCGGCGACGACCTCGTCCTTGGTCCGGGCCGTGGCCTGCTTGTCGACGTAGGCCAGCAGCGAGCCGGCGTACTCCGGCAGGATGGTCAGGCCGCCGCTTCTGACCTGGTCGTAGAGGACCTCGCGGCTGCCGATGTTGAGCTTGCGCTCGACCTGCACGCCCTTGGCCTCCAGCGCCTGGGCGTAGATCTCGGCCAGCAGGACGTTCTCCGGGAAGTTGGCCGAGCCGACGACCACCTTCCCCGCGGCGGGGGCGGAGCCGGAGCCCGCCGGCGCGGGCGAGGCGCCGGTGAGCGGATCACCGCTCCCGCACGCGCTCAGCGTGAACGCCGCGGCCAGGACGGCGGCCGCGGTACGGAGCAGGCGTTTCATAGAGGTTCCCTTCGTGCGGCGGGGGGAGCGGAAGGTCATCGGGCGCGCCGCCGCCGGCTCACCCCCGGTGACACGGCGACGCGCGAGAGCAGGGCGGACAGGCCCTGCACGGACAGGGCGAGCCCCGCCACGAGCACGGCTCCCCCGATCGCGCGGGGGTAGTCCTGGGTGGCCAGCCCGTCGATCACGTAGCGGCCCAGCCCGCCCAGGCCCACGTACGCCGCCACGGTCGCGGTTGCCACCACCTGGATCGCGGCCGTGCGCAGCCCGAGCAGCACCAGCGGGAGCGCGACCGGCACCAGCACGCCGAGCAGCACCTGCCGCCCGCGCAGGCCCATGCCGTAGGCGGCGTCGCGCAGTTCGGGGTCCACCCCCCGCACTCCCTCGTAGGTGTTGACCAGGATGGGCGGAACCGCCAGCGCCACCAGCGGGATCAGCACCGGCGCGAACGAGCCGGCCCCGGTCAGGAGCACCACGAGCACGAGCAGGCCCAGCGTCGGCAGGGCGCGAGCCGCGCCGGCCGCCAGCGTCAGCGCCGACGCGCCGCGTCCGGTGTGGCCGGTCCACAGCCCCAGCGGGAGCGCGATCACCGCCGCGACCAGCAGCGCCAGTCCGGAGAAGGCCAGGTGCTCGGCGAGCCGGGCCGGGATGCCGTCGGGTCCGGCCCAGTTGGCCGGGTCGGCGAAGAAGTCGGCCAGCCAGTTCACGCGGGCGCCTCCGTCCGGGCCCTGGCCCAGGGGGTCAGCAGGCGCTGCGCGCCGACCAGCAGCAGGTCGGCGGCCCCGGCCAGGGCCACGACGCCCGCGATGCCCACGATGATCGGGGTGGGGAACTGCCGCTGCCAGCCGTCGATGAACAGGTAGCCGAGCCCGCCCCTGCCGACCAGCGCGCCCACGCTGACCAGGCTGACGCTGGAGACCGTCGCCACCCGCAGCCCGGCGAGCACGACCGGCACCGCGATCGGCAGCTCGACCGCGAGCAGCCGCCGCAGCGGGGTGAAGCCCATCGCGACCGCCGACTGGCGGACGTGGTCGGGCACCGAGGCCAGCCCGTCCACCACGGCGGGGACCAGTACGGCCAGCGCGTAGAACGTCAGCGGGACCATGACGGTCAGCCGGGTCGCCAGGCCGGTGACGGGGATCAGCACGATGAAGACCGCCAGCGAGGGCAGCGAGTAGACCACGTTCAGCACGGCCACGGTGGGCTGGTACAGCCGCCGCCGGCGGGTGCCGGCCAGCCCCAGCGGGAGCGCCAGCAGCAGGGCCGCCGCGACCGGCACCAGCGCCATGACCGCGTTGTCGGCCAGCAGGTCCCACAGCACGGCCCGGTTGCGCCCGATCCAGTCCCAGCGGACCAGCGGTTCCTCACCCACGGGCGGCCTCCCCGGCGCCGGCCGCGACCCTCGCCAGCGCCTCGTCCAGCGCCCGCCGGGTCACCACGCCCTCGACCCGGCCGTCGCCGTCCACCGCGATCGCGCCCCCCGAGGGGGACAGCAGCGCCGCGTCCAGCACCGCGCGCAGCGGATCGCGGCCCCGCACGAACGTCCCGTACGGCTCCGGCCGCGCCTCGGCCAGCGTGCCGGCGCCCGGCAGCGCGCGCGGGGCGACCCAGCCCAGCGGCCGGCCGCCCGGGTCCACCACGGCCAGCCACTCCTCGGCCCCGCTCCCGGCTCCCCCGTCCGCCGCGCCCTCGAGGGCGGCGCGCGCCGCCGCGACGTCGGCGGTGACCGGGACGGTCAGGTCGGTGCGCACCCGCGCCACGTCACCCGGGACGAAGGAGAGCCGGCGGACGCCCCGGTCGCGGCCGAGGAACTCGCGGACGAAGTCGTCGGCGGGCCCGGCCAGCAGCCGCTCCGGGGTGTCGAGCTGGGCCAGGCGCCCGCCGGTCCGGAACACGGCCACCCGGTCGCCGAGCGTGATCGCCTCGTCGATGTCGTGGGTGACGAACACGATCGTCTTGCGCAGCTCGGCCTGCAGGCGCAGCAGCTCCTGCTGCAGGCTCGCCCGCACCACCGGGTCCACCGCGCTGAACGGCTCGTCCAGCAGCAGCACCGGCGGGTCCGCGGCCAGCGCCCGGGCCACGCCGACGCGCTGCTGCTGGCCGCCCGAGAGCTGGGAGGGGTAGCGGTCGGCCAGCGCGGCCTCCAGCCCGACCCGCTCCAGCAGTTCCAGGGCCCGTGCCCGGGCCCTGCGCCGGTCCCAGCCGAGCAGGCGGGGCACCGTGGCCACGTTCTCGGCGACCGTGCGGTGCGGGAACAGGCCCGCCTGCTGGATGACGTAGCCGATGCCGCGCCGCAGGGCGGGCGGGTCGACCGTCGACACGTCCACGCCGTCCAGCAGGATCCGCCCCTCGGTCGGGTCGACCATGCGGTTGATCATGCGCAGCGAGGTGGTCTTCCCGCAGCCGGACGGGCCCACGAACACGGTGATCTCCCCCGTGGGGATCTCCAGATCGAGCCCGTCGACCGCGGCGGTCCCGGCGGCGTACCGCTTGGTGACGCCGTCAAATGTGATCATGCTCAACCCCCGCTGTCCGGCGAGGCGGCGGCCCCCTGACCGCAACCGCCCGTGATCTCTCCCCGGCTCAGACTACGGCGCCGCCGTCCGATCCGTCCCACCCCTTTTCCGGTCGACCACCCGGCCCGTACGTGTTCGACATCAAATAGGTATCCGATAGTGCCGAGAACCTCGATCTGGGGGCATGATTGCCCATATCGTGGGCACCGGCATCTCCCATGTAACTTCCGTCACAGATGTCGTCCCCACCCCCCGCCCGACCCGTCAGGAACCGGTCTCGCCGTGACCCAACCGCTCCTCGGTCAGCGATCGCGCGTCGAGTCGATCGCCGAGCTCTACGACCTCCATGCCGCCGGCCTGTTCGCGTACTGCCACGACCAGCTCGGTGATCCCGGCACCGCCTCCGCCGTCGTCGTGGCCGTCCTGTCCGCGGCGCCCGGCGGGCAGGCGCCCCCGCGTGCCGGGCTGTACGCGCTCGCCCGCCGCGAGATCCAGCGGCGCGACGTGGTCCACGCCCCGCCGCCCTCCGGGACGGACCCCGTCGCCGCCCTCCTCGGACGGGTCCTGCGCGGCCTGCGCCCGCACCAGCGCGAGGTGCTGTACCTGTCCGGCGTGTGCGCGATGGACGTCTCCGAGCTCGCCTGGGTGCTCGACGTGGCCGCCGACACCGCCGACGAGCTGACCGCGGGCGCCTGCCGCGCCTTCGCCAGGGCGCTGAGCCCGGCCCTGGCCTCGGCCCGGCCTCCGGCCCGTCTCGCGGAGGTCTTCGCCGCGCTGGAGAGCGCCCCGATCCGCGACGTGCTGGCCCGCGCCCCGTGGGCCGTCCCGCCCGGATCGCTGCGCGCCGCGGTGCTCGCCGCCGCCTCCGCCCTCCCCGGGACGGCGCCCGCTCCGGGGCCGGGCACGGCCCCCGCCGGGGCCGTACCCGGCGGGAACCCGCTGCAGGTCAAGAGGCTCTGGCCGACCGCTCCCGCCTGGCCGCTCCCGCTGGCCGAGCCGCACGCGCTGACCAGCACCCGTCTGTTCCTCCCGCCGGACCCCGACACCGTCTCCGCCCACGAGGCGACCACCGAGCCGATGCCCAGGCTCCGCGGCGCGGTCCTGACGGCGCTCGACGACGCGCTCCTCGACTCGGCCCCCGACGAGGCCGCCCCGCCGCCGCCCCGCCCGCGCCCCCGGCGTCCGCGCCCCCGCCACGCCGCGCCCGCGGCGCCCCGGGTACCCCTGTCCGCCCCGGTTCCGGGCGACGTGCTCGACGCCGCGCCGACCGCGGGCGACCGCCCCGCCGGCGAGGACCTGTTCCGCCCCCTGACCCCGCAGGCCCGGGCGGCCCTGGCCTACACCGACAAGCTGGTCGCCTCCGCCCCGCTCAGGGCGCCCGCGCCGGTGCCGGACGCCGGCCGGGCGTCCGCGGCGCCGGAGGACCGCGTCCCGGCCTTCCCGGGCACCGCGCCCTCCGCGGGCGCCGCGGTCTCCTCGGTTCCCGCGGCCTCTCCGGGCCCCGCGGCCGGAAGCGCCACCGGGGACGCCACGGCCGGTCCGCGGGCCCGCGACCGCGCCGGGGCCGCCCGCCCCGGGCGCGCCCGCGGAAGCCGCCGCAGGCACGGGCCCCGGCAGGCCCGGCGGGCCGCACGCCACCACGACTGGGCCTGGGAACTGCTCGGCTTCCTCATCTGCGTGGCGATCGCGATGATCGTCTTCTTCGCCGTCCCGACGGTCACCACTCCCTGAGGCGTCCGGGGCCTCCGGTCCGCTCCCCCGCCGGGGAGCGCGGCGGTCAGCTCGTCGGTGCGGGCCCTGCTGCCCCAGAACCACTCCACGTGGGCGTGCCGCCGCTGCTCGGCCAGCCAGTCGTCGAAGATCCGCCGCTCGACGAGCCCGCGGGTCACGTGGTCGAGCGTCGCCGGCTCCACCGCCAGCACGCACACGACGCAGAAGCCCCCGTCCGGGAGCCGTGCGGGCCCGAGCACCTCGCCGGCCCCCGCTTCCGCGGCCGGGACGCCGAAGAGCGCGACCAGCTCGCCCCGGCCGTTCGCCTCCATCCGGCAGGTGGCCGCGCCCGCCAGCGTCTCCTCGGCCGCCAGCGTGACGGGATCGGTCCCCCCTCCGGATCCGGGCGCCCCGCCCGCGCCGGGCCGCACGCCACCGGTGCCGCCGGCCCGCCACCCGGCGCGCAGCAGGGCCGCGGCGTCATCGGCCCGGTCCCCGTCCGCGTACCGCAGCCTGACCACGCGCAGCCGGTCGAACTCCGCGCGGTGCGCGGTGAAGAAGTCCTCCGCACGCCCCCCGGCCACCTCCCGGCGCAGTTCCGCCACCGCTGCCTCGGCCGCCACGATCTCCTCCAGCCGGGCGTGGGTCAGCCCTCGCTCGGCCATCCAGCGCCGCGTCGCCTGCGCGGTCAGCAGTCCCCGCGCGCGGCGGAAGGCGTCCACCGCCTCCTGGAGCCGGTCGGCGGGCAGGGCGACACCCCGGGTGGCCAGGGCCTGCTCGACCAGGGCGGCGTTCACCAGCCGCCGCGCGAGGCCGGTGTCCTCCCAGAGCACGTCGAGCACCGAGACGGCCCGCTCCATCGTCACGTCGACGCCGTCGACGCGCAGCACGAGCTGCTCGCCGGTGCGCTGGCTCCCCCGCAGCGGCCAGGGGATCGCCCGGTCCGGCGCGAAGGCCAGCGAGACCGTCCCCTCCGGCGCGGGGAACAGCAGGTCGTAGTGGTGGTCTCCGGTGGCGGCCTCGCGCTGCCGCAGCAGCCGCATCCGCACCCCCGGATGCCGGGCGCGCAGCTCCGCGAGCCGCTCGTCCGCCGCTTCCGGCCGCACCCCGTCCAGTCCGCGCAGCCACTCCAGGGCGTCCGCGAGGAGATCCGCGGACACGGGCGGCGCGGGACGTGCGGCGGGCTCGGCCGGCGTGTCCGGCCCGGACGCGGGCCGCGCAGGTGTGGTCGGCATGGTCAGACTCCTTCCAGCAGCAGGTCGCAGACGGCCTCGCTGATCGGCAGGCCGGTCAGCTCCTCGACCCACAGCCACTGCCCGTTGGGGTTGATCTCCAAGAACACGTACCGGCCGTCCGGGGTGAGGACCAGGTCGACGGCCCCGTAGGAGAGCCCGAGGCGCTCCGTCATCGCCAGGCACCGCCCGGCGACCTCGTCCGGGAGCCGGTGCACGCCGTACGGCGTCACCCTGGTGTCGTACCAGCGCCAGTCCACCTTGGACCGGTTGCTCTCCTGGGAGTGGATCTCGGCCGCGAACACGCGCCGGCCGACGACGGTGACCCGCAGTTCCAGCCGTTTGGGCACATACCGCTGCGCGATGACCGGGCAGAACCGCAGTGCGTCGGCGTACGCCAGGTCGCGGGCCGAGACGAGCTCGCACTTGCGGACGACCGTGTGGCCTGCGGCCAGGTCCTCCACCCACGGGGTGCCCCCCACCAGCTTGGTGACGACCTGCCCGTCGTGGCGGTTGTAGAAGTCCCACAGGTCGTCCGCGCGGGTCGTGATCAGGGTCTCCGGGATCTCGAAGCCGAGCTCGGCGGCCAGCACGAGCTGGGACGGCTTGTGCGCGGCCCGCCGGAACACCGACTCCCGTGCGGGCACCGTACGGCACGGCAGGTGCTCCCAGAGGTCGGTGATCAGCGTCGCGCTCTCCTGGGCGGTGTAGGCCGCCACCGACGGGTCGGTGATCTCCGGGTGGGCCTCGGGCGGCAGCGGGCGCCGCCACCACAGCGCGGTCAGCGCGTCCAGGTCGAGCGTGCCGGACCCGGTGTGCAGCAGCCGCCGGGAGAGCCCGCGGGAGGTGTAGGCCAGCTCGGCGCAGGCCCGGGCGGGGTAGTCGCGGTTGTCGAAGACCGTGGTGCGGGCGCCCCGTCCGGCCAGCAGCTTCCCGACGTGCTCGGCGTGCGGGTCGTTGTCGCGGGTGAGGATGAGGACATGCGGAGGTGACACGGGTCTCCTTGGAGGGCGGAGCCGGCGTGGGGAGGCCGGGCCGCCGGGGAGATACGGGCCGCTCCGGGTGCGGAGCGGCGGGGAGATACGGGCCGCTCCGGGTGCGGAGCGGCGGGGACGCCGGGCACGGGACGGCGCGCGTCCCGTGCCCGGCGGGCCTTCGACCGCGGCCGCCGCCGGGGGACGGCGGCCGCGGTCCGCCGCGCGGGCGGCGGCTCGTCAGTCGCCGTAGCAGACGCCCGGCGGGTCGAAGTACTCCGCCGTCACGATGTCGGGCTTCTGTCCGCCGCTGATGCCGCTCAGCGCGCTCTCGTCCAGCTCCATGCCGACCGGGGCGATGTCCCCCAGTTCAGTACGCGGTGCCGTCATTGGAACGTTCCTCCTTTTCTGTGGAGAGAAGTGCTGTCGAGAGAGACGATCGTCGATCTTGCTTGCGGGCGGCTTGGGAACCGCTGACTGCACTTGGACATCGCTTGGAGATCACCGGGAGACCGCAGGGGGATCACGGAGAGCCCGCCGGCAGCTGCGCCCGGACCAGGCTCGCGTACAGGCCCCCGGCGCCGGCCAGCTCGTCGTGCGCGCCGCGTTCGACGATCCGGCCGCCGTCCAGCACCACGATCAGGTCCGCGTCCCTGATCGTGCTGAGCCGGTGCGCGATCACGATGCGCGTCTGGGGGAGGGCGCCGAGGTTCGCGCCCAGCGCCGCCTCGGTGTCGGTGTCGAGGTGGCTGGTGGCCTCGTCCAGCAGCAGGACCTCCGGCCGGGCCAGGAGCGCCCTGGCCAGGGCGATGCGCTGGCGCTGGCCGCCGGACAGCCCCGCACCCTCGGTCAGCAGGGTGCCGTACCCCAGGGGCATGGCGGCGATGTCGTCGTGCACGCAGGCCAGCCGGGCGGCCTCCTCCACCCGGGCGGGCGAGGCGCCCGGTTCCCCCAGCGCGATGTTCTCGGCGATCGAGCCGGTGAACAGGGCGGGCTCCTGGGTGACCACCCCGAAACGGCGCCGCAGCCGCCGCGGGTCCATGCCGGACACCGGCACCCCGTCGTAGCGGATCTCGCCCTCGACCGGCGGGAACAGCCCGAGCAGCAGCCGCGCGAGGGTGGTCTTCCCCGACCCCGACCTGCCGACCAGTGCGACCTTCTGGCCCGGGGCGATGCGCAGGTCGACGCCGCGGACGATCCACGGGCTCTCGGGCGCGTACCGGAAGCCGACCCCCCTCAGCTCGATCCCGCGCCGCCCCGGCGCGCCCCCGGGCGCGGCCTGCCCGGCGGGGCGCCCGGGCACAGCGCCCTCCTCGCGGGCGGCCTCCCCGCCGGAACCGGGATCCGGAGCGGAGCCGGAAACCGGGGCGGGAGCGGCGGGCGGAGTGGGGGCCTGCCCGGATGCGGGGACCGGCTCGGATGCGGGGACCGGCTCGGGCGCGGTCTCCCAGATGTCGGTGAGCCGCTCGGCCTGGGCCCGGGCGGTCTGCAGGCCCCGCATGCTCGCCGTCAGCGAGGCCAGCGGCGTCAGCGCGGCGGAGGCCAGGGCCAGCGCGCCGAGCATGGCACCCGGGGTGAGCCGGCCGTCCGTCACCTGCCACGCGCCGGCCCACAGCAGCACCGGCGGGGCGGCGAACCTCAGCGCCCCCAGCACGGCGTCCTGCACGCCCTGGGCGAGCGAGCTCCGCCGTACCCGGTCCGTCTGGGCGTCCAGCAGCAGCCGCCAGCGGTCCAGGACCCGGGCCTCCGCCCCGGACGACTTGATCGTCTCGATGCCCCTGACGGCCTCGGCGAGCCGTCCCTGCGCGTCCGCGCGCGCCTCCTGCTCGCGGAGGGACAGGTCGCGGATCCGCCGCCGGGTGGCGAGGAGCAGGAGGATCTGGGCCGCCGCCAGGGCGGCGAGCACCCCGCCGAGCAGCGGCGACCGCACGGTGACCGCGATCAGGTAGCCGAGGGCGAGGGGGCCGTCGAGCAGGGCCGACAGCACCTGGCCGGTGAGGATGTCACGCAGCAGGCCCGCACCGGTGATCCGCGCGACCAGGTCGGCCGAGCCGCGGTGCGCGAAGAACCGGAACGGCAGGCTGAGCAGCCGCCGCGCCAGGTCGTCGAGCAGGGCGGCGTCGGCCCGGGTCCGCAGCACCGCCAGCGCCCAGGCCCGCAGGCCCCCGGTCACGAGCTGGGCGGCGGCCGCCGCGGCCGCGGCCGCCCCCAGCAGGGTCAGCAGACCGGCCTCCCCCGCCCCGAGCACCCGGTCCACGACGATCTCGGTCAGGACGGGCAGCACGAGCCCGAAGCCCTGCAGGACGAGGCTGAGCAGGACGAGCACGGCCAGGAGTCCCCGGTGGTTCAGCACCGCGAACCGGGCGTACCGCGCCCACCAGGACCGCTGCCCGCCGTGGCGCCCCCGGCGGAAGCCCGGTCCCGGGGCGAAGGTGAGGAGCACGCCGCTGTAGTCCCGCGCGAACTCCTCCCGGGTGAGCCGCAGGCGCCCGATCGCCGGGTCCACGACCGTGACGTGCTCCCCCGCGGCCCGTTCCACCACGACGAAGTGCCGCGCCCGCCAGTGGGCGACGGCCGGCAGGGGCGCCCCGGGCACGTCCGCCGCGGGGAGGGAGAACGCGCGGGCGGTCAATCCCCGCGCCCGCGCGACCCGCACCACGCCGAGGGCGCTGACGCCGTCCCGCCCCGCTCCCATCTCCTCGGCCAGGACGCGCACCGGGACGCGGTGCCCGTGCGCACCGAGGATCATCGCGAGGCAGGCGGCCCCGCACTCGACCAGGTTGTGCTGGAGTATGACTGGAACCCGCATGGAGCGGCAGTCTGGGCCCTCCCGCTGAGATCACACTTGCAGACGACCTGGGGACCGGCCACCGCGGCTCACTGCGACCGGTTCGCCGCCTGCGCCGCCCGCTCCCCGATCTCCGACTGCAGGCCCTCGATCGTGCGGCGGACGAGGTCGAGCTCCTCCCTGATCGCGTGCAGGGTCCTGCCGGTGTCGGAGAGACTGCCCGCCCTGCCCTGCGCCTCCAGCCGGGCGCACAGCTCCGCCAGGGCGGTGGCGCCCATGTTGACGGCCGAGCCCTTCAGGCTGTGCGCCTGCTTCTCCACGTCCTTGGGGTCGCCCCGGCCGACGGCCTCCTCCAGTTCCTCGACGGCGCCCGGGGCCTTGCTGACGAAGGAGGTGGCGAGGTAGTCGACCATCTCCCAGTCGTCCTCCCCCGCGTCCGGGCCGGCCAGCTCGTCGAACCGGTTGCGGATGGAGGTCTCCCGCTCGGGCGCGGCCTCCTCGGACGGCGGCCCGGCAGGACCGGGCTCCTGCGGCGGGCGCCGGGCCGGGGCGGTCGCGGCGTCCGGCGGCGCGGGCTCCCCCTCCGGCGGCCGGGCCGGGCCGCGCGCAGGCGCCTGCGCCGCGGCGGGTTCCTGCTCCGCGACGGGTTCGGCGGGCTCGACGGGTGCCTCCGCCGGGGGCCGGGCCGGGGCGCCGGCGGGGGCGGGCGCCGTGCCGGACACGGGCCGCACCCGTTCCAGGAGCTCGCCCAGCTCGTGCGCGCGCACCGGTTTGGCCAGGTAGTCGTCCATGCCGGCGTCCCGGCACGCCTCCTGGTCCTCGCCGAGCACGCTGGCCGTCAGCGCCACGATGTACGGCCGGGCCTCGGGCTGCTCGGCGCGGATCCGCCGGGTCGCCTCCAGCCCGTCCATCTCCGGCATGTGCACGTCCATGAGGATCACGTCGTAGGAGGTGCGCCGTACCGCCTCCACCGCCTCCATCCCGTTGCCGACCGTGTCCACGCGGTGGCCGAGCCTGGCCAGCATGAGCTGCGCGACCTTCTGGTTGACCGGGTTGTCCTCGGCCAGGAGCACCTCCAGCACGCCGCGCCGGGCCGCGGAGCCCGCCACGGCCTCCTCCCGCGGGCCGCCCGCCGCCTCCGTGCCGGGCGCCGCGGCCTCCTTGCGCGCGATCGCACCCGACACCTTCTCCTTCAGCACCGTGCTGCGGGCGGGTTTGGTCAGCACGGCGTCGAACAGGTTCTGCTGCCCGCCCCGGGCCCGCCAGTGCACGCTCGTCAGCAGCACCAGCGGCAGGTCCCGGCCGGCCGGGAGGTCGCGCAGCGCGGCGGCCAGCTGCTCGCCGTCCATCTCCGGCATGTGCATGTCGAGGAGCGCGACGTCGTAGGCGCGGCCCGAGGCCAGCAGCTCCACCGCCTCGCCAGGCGAGCCGACGTCGGTGCACCCCATGCCCCAGCCGGTGAGCTGGAGCCTCAGCACGTGCCGGTTGGTCGCGTTGTCGTCCACGACCAGCGCCGCCCGGCCGGCGAGCTCCACGGCGGTGGGCGGCGGCTCGGGCTCCGGGCACTCGGGGCATCCGGCCAGCACCGCGGTCAGGGTGAAGGTGGAGCCGGCCCCGACCTCGCTGGCGACCTCCAGGTCGCCGCCCATGGCCTTGGCCAGCCGCTTGCTGATGGCCAGTCCGAGGCCCGTGCCCCCGTAGACGCGGGTGGTCGAGGAGTCCACCTGGCTGAACGACCGGAACAGCCGGTCCATGCGGTCGGCCGGGATGCCGATCCCGGTGTCCCGGACCGCCACCCGGAGACGGACCGGGCCGTCCTCGCGCTCCGAGAGGCGCTCCCCGTCCGCGGTGAGGACGATCTCCCCCCGGTCGGTGAACTTCACCGCGTTGCTGAGCAGGTTGACGACCACCTGCCGGATCCGCGTCACGTCGCCGCGCAGCATCCGGGGGCAGTCCGGGGAGATGTCGCCGACCAGCTCCAGCCCCTTGCTCTCGGCGGCGAGCGCCATCAGGGCGAGCGTGCTCTCCAGGCACTCGTGCACGTCGAACGGCTCGTCGTCGAGTTCGAGCTGGCCGGCCTCGATCTTGGAGTAGTCCAGGATGTCGTTGATGACGGCGAGCAGGGCCTCGCCGCTGTTGCGCACGGTCTCGGCGAGCTCGTGCTGGTCGGCGTCGAGCTCGGTGTCCAGCAGCAGGTCCGTCATCCCGATCACGGCGTTCATGGGGGTGCGGATCTCGTGGCTCATGGTCGCCAGGAACGACGCCTTGGCCGCCGCCGCGGCGAGGGCCTCGTCCCGCGCCTGGGCGATGACCCGGACCGAGCCGTTGACCGCCTCGGCCATCTGCGCCAGCTCCAGCGGCTCGTGCACCTCGGCGGGACGGCCCACGTCGCCGGCCGCGACGCGCCGCGCGGCGGCCGTCACCTCGTCCACGGAGGTGGTCACCTTGCGCGTCGTCCACCACGCGGCGGCGCCGACCAGCAGGGCCGACAGCAGCGAGCCCCACAGGATGACGGTCCGGGTCTCGGCGGCGCTCTCGGCGCTGGCGTTCTTGCGCAGGCCGAGCAGGCGCGTCTCCTCCTGCCTCATCTGGTTCAGCAGGCTCTGGATCGCGAACATGCTCTGCTGGCCGCGGTTGGTCATGACGAGGTCGCGGGCGGCCTCGAAGCCCTCCTCCTGGCGCAGGCGCACCGACTCGGCGAGCTCGCCGAGTTTCACCTGGACCTCCTGCTGGAGCCGGTCCAGGCTCTCCTGCTGGCGGGGGTTGCCGGCGGTCATCCGGCGCAGGGCCGCGATCTCACCGCCGAGCCGGCCGGTCGCCTCCCGGTACGGCACCAGGTAGCTGTCCTGCCCGGTGATGACGTAGCCGCGCTGGCCCCGCTCGGCGTCCTTGACCAGGCTCCGGACCACCCCGATCCGGTCGAGGACCTGCTGGGTGTGCTCGACCGAGCGCACGTCGGCCTGGAGGGATCCGATGCGCGTGTAGGCGCTGATCCCGATGACGGCGAGGGTGAGGAACGCGATCACGTAACCGACCGCGAGCAGCCTGCCCAGGGTCCAGCCGGTCGTGCGCCGTCTCCTGCCCGGTCCGGACGTCCGCGGTCCGGATGAGGGCGGGGGCGCGGGTGCCGCCATGGTCTCGTCCCCTTCTCCACCTTCGCCATATAACCCCGTTTCAGGCTATATATCCGTTTTCGTGGAGAGGATGTGCCGTGCCGGCCCCGGGCCGCCGCGCTCCCGGCGGACCTCGCGGCGGGCGGATCAGGACGGCAGGGCGAGGCGGACGGTGCCGACGGCGTGGTCCCCGAGACCGACCCTGCCCCGGACCTCGACCGTGAACACACCGTCCTCGCACCCGGCCACGCCGCCGCTGAAGGCGAGTGTGTCACCCGCGTAGGCGGGCACGCCGAGCCGGACCTTGATGCCCCGGACCAGCGCCTCGGGCCCCGCCCAGTCGGTGACGTAGCGCTCGACCAGGCCCATCGTGGTCAGGATGTTGAGGAAGACGTCCTTCGCCCCCTGGGCGCGGGCGGCGGCGGGATCGTGGTGGACCGGGGTGAGGTCCATCGTCGCCAGCGCGGTCGAGACGACGAGGCCGGGGGTCAGCTCCAGGACCAGCCCGGGCAGGACGCTGCCGACCTCGACCTCGCCCTCGGTCAGCGTGCGCATCTCGGCTCCCTCGGCACCCGCGCGGCCGGGACGGGCGTGTCTGCCGTCCCGCGGTCCCGCGCCGTGCGCGCCGGCCTCCCGGCGCGCTCCTCGCTCGTCTGCGGCCACACTCTCCCAGGAGGACGCGGCCTCCTGCCCGGCCGCGGGCCCCCGCGGGTGCGGCTTCCGCTCCCCGGGCGGGGTTTTCCCCTCCCGGGGACGGAATTTCAACACCCGGAAGAGCATCTCGGCGACGGGCTCCCCGGCCCCGGAGACCGGGCCGGCCGTACCGTCCCGGGCCGCATCCTCGCCGGAGGCGCCGCCTCCGGGCGTGCCGTCCCGGCCCGCACCGGCCCCGGCCGCCGCCGCCCCGCCGGGCGCACCGCCTCCGGCCGCGCCTCCGCGGGCGTCCGGGTCCGCGGCGGCGGTCCCGCCGGGCCCCCGCGAGTACCACGTGACGTTCCAGGTCACGAAGTAGCCCTCGCCGAGCGCCGTCCGCTTCGGGCCGGTCAGCCCGGCCAGCCGCGTGGCCGGGACCAGCAGCTCGCCGGGGCGCACGTAGCGGTGGTAGGTCTGCTCGCAGTCGGTGGCGACCACGCCGGTGTAGCCGCCGCCGTCGAGCGTGCGCAGCACGTCGTCGACCGGGCCCGCCTCCCGCGGTGCCCGGCCGCGCCCGCCGGGCATGGTCCAGACCTGGATCATCGCCGGGGGAGCCACGGTCCCGCCGTGCACGCTCGCGGCGGCCGCCCGCGCGTCGGTGTAGACCGGGTTGGCGTCGCCCAGCGCGTCGGCCCAGCGCCGGATCATGGGGACGTTCACCGGGACCGCCGCGGCGCTCCCCCGCACCTCCCCGGCGGCGGCCCGCCCGGCCGCCAGCCGTACCAGCCGCTCGTGCAGCGTCTCCCCCGCCGCCTCCCCCGGTGTCCGTCCCGGGGCCTCCTCCCGCGCGCTCACCGGGGCGGCCTCGGCAGGTTCAGGCCGAGCATGGCGATCAGCTCGCGCTGCACCTCGTTGACGCCGCCGCCGAAGGTGAGCACGAGCGCCCCCTTGGCCAGGCGGTCGATCCGCTCGGCGAACTCCGCCGTCTCCGGGTCGGACAGATCCCCGAACCGGGCCACGGCGTCGCCGACGATCCGGCCGGCCTCCTGCACGGCCTCCGAGGCGTAGACCTTGGTGGCGGAGGCGTCGGGGGCGCCCAGCCAGCCGAGGTCCATCGCGGAGGCGACCTGCCAGTTGAGCAGCTCGTTGGTGCGGAAGAGCACGTGGAGGCGGCCGAGCGCCCGGCGGACCTGTGGCTCGCCGTCGATGCCGGTGGCGCGCGCCCAGTGCAGGAACCGGTCGCGCAGGCGGCCGAGGTTGCCCGCCGGGCCGAGCGTGACCCGCTCGTGGTTGAGCTGGTCGACGATCAGGTCCCAGCCCCGGTTCACCTCGCCCACGACCATGTCCACCGGCACGCGCACCCCGGAGTAGTAGGTGGCGTTGGTGTGGTGGCGGCCGTCCATGGTGATGATCGGCGTCCAGGAGTAGCCGGGGTCGGAGCAGTCCACGATCATCATCGTGATGCCGCGGTGCCGCGCCGCCCCCGGGTCGGTGCGGGCGGCCAGCCAGATGTAGTGCGCGTAGTGGGCGCCGGAGGTGAAGACCTTCTGGCCGTCCACCACGTAGTGGTCGCCGTCGAGGACCGCCGTGGTGCGCAGCGCGGCCAGGTCGGTGCCCGCCTCCGGCTCGCTGTAGCCGATCGCGAAGTGGCACTCGCCGGCCAGGATGCGCGGCAGGAAGAAGTCCTTCTGGGCGGGCGTGCCGTGCTTCATGAGGGTGGGGCCGACGGTCTGCACGGTGATGAGCGGGTAGGGCACCTCGGCGCGGGCGATCTCGTTGGCGAAGATCTGCTGCTCCACAGGGCCGTACCCGCCGCCGCCGTACTCCTTCGGCCAGCCGAGCCCGAGCTTGCCGTCGCGGCCGAGGCGCCGGCAGTGCTCCATGTAGGCGTCGCCGAACGGGTCCGCGTCGATCTTCGCGCGCTCCTCGGCGGTCAGGCAGCTCTGGAAGTACTCGCGCAGCCCGTCGCGGAGCCGCTTCTGCTCCGCGGTCAGGTCGATCATCATCCGGCCAGCGCTCCGATCGTGTCGAGCTGGAGCTCCGCGCCGCCCAGCAGCTGGGCGTGGTGGCGGCCCCAGGCGAAGTGGCGGTGGAGGGGGTAGGTCACGTCCAGGCCGATCCCGCCGTGCAGGTGCTGGCAGGTGTACAGGGCGCGCAGCGCCGTGTCGGCGGCGGTGAAGGCCGCCACCGCCAGGTCCGCGTCGGCCTCCTCGGCCAGGCCTTCGGCGAGCCGCCAGACGCCCGAGCGGACGGCCACGTCCAGCGCCCGGGAGGCGACGTAGACGTCGGCGATCTGCATGGTCACCGCCTGGAACTCGGCCAGCGCCCGGCCGAACTGCCTGCGCGTGCGCAGGTGCCCGCAGGTCAGCTCCAGGGCCCCGGCCAGCACCCCGGAGACGGTGGCGACGGCCCCGGCGACGGCCAGCCGGCCGAGCCCGCGCACGGCCTCCGCTCCGGCCGGGCCCCCGATCCCGCCGACCGGCTCCGCGGGCGCGCCGTCCAGCACGAGCACGGCCCCCGGCTCCCCGCTCGGCAGGCGCACCGGCCGCACCCGCGCCGCCGCGGGCTCGACCAGGAACAGCCCCGGCCCGGCCTCCGTCCCGGCCGCCACCAGGACCCGCGCCGCCTGGGCGGCGTAGGGCACGGTCCCGGTCCGGCCGTCGAGCAGCGGGCCGCCCGCCCCCTCCCGCGCCGTCACCGAAGGCCGTCCGCGGCCTCCGGGGCCGCTCGGCGCCGCGCTCAGCACGAGCTCCCCGTCGGCCAGCGGCGCCAGCGCCCGGCGCTGCTCCGCGGAGCCGTACCGGGCCACGGCCATCGCGGCGACCAGGCTCTGCTGGGCGGGGACGGGGGCGACACGGGCGCCGATCTCACGCAGGACGACGGCCAGCTCCACCGGCCCGAGCCCGGCGCCGCCCGCCTCCTCCGGCAGGACCGCCCCGAGCAGCCCGGCCCGGGCCAGGGAGCGCCACATCCCCGCGTCGTACGGCGCGCCGCCGCGTTCGTGCGCCTCCAGCCGGGCCGGGGTCGCCTCCCGTTCCAGGAGGCCCGCCGCCAGAGCCCGCAGATCTTCCTGTGTCTCGTCGAGGTTGAAGTCCACCGGCGCCTCCCGGACGTGGTTCCCGAATCGCCCGACCAGAAATTAGAACAGATTACAATAAGTGTCCAGATCCCTCCCGATCAACATCGCACAAAAAGCCCCGGTGAGATATATGCCACGGGTGATCAGGGAGATTTGTGACCGGCGAGTAACTCATCAGAGAAGGCGGAAATCAGATAACGTGTTCTCATGCGCACTCCGCATGCGACCATCGAGGCGCCGCCGACCCCGCGCCTCACCGGCACGTCAGCCCCGAGCACCGCCGGAACCGTCACGACCGAGAGGGCCCCCGGCGTGCACAGCGAACCGTCCACCGACGTCCGCACGAAGAGCCAGCACCAGCGACGCAAGCGCATCGTCCAGGCCGCCGCCGCGCTCGCCTCCCGGGGCGGCGTCGAGGCCATGCAGATGCGCACCGTCGCCGAGCGCGCGGGGGTGGCGCTCGGCACGCTCTACCGCTACTTCCCTTCGAAGATGGACCTCGTCGTGGCCGTCGTCAGCGAGGAGATCGAGCTGCTGGAGACCAGCATCGAGCGCCGCCCGCCCGCCGCCGCCACCCCGGCCGGCCGCGCGGTCGACGTGCTGATGCGGGCCACCCGGGGCCTGATGCGCGAACCCGAGCTCGCCGACGCCCTCATCCGCTCGCTGATCATGACCGAGGTGGAGACCCCGTTCGGCGACCGCATGGCGGCCCTGCTCATCCGCGTGGCGGGCGGTGCCGGCACGGATGGCCCGACCGAGGAGCAGCTGGCCCTGGCCGGCGCGCTGGCGAGCGTCTGGGTCCACGAGCTGCTGGAGATGCTGCGCGGCCGGCGGACCCACGAACAGGTCCAGCACCGCATCGAGATCGCCGCCGACCGCCTGTTCTCCGATTTCCGCTCGCCGTCTTCCACAGCGAACTAGAACGGATTACAGTCAGAGCGCACGCTGACTGGAATCATATTCTGCACATCGCGCGGGCCGCGCGGCGGGCGGACCCCGTGGCCTCCGCCCCCGTCCGGACCGCCCGGGCGAGGAGACCGGATGGGCGCAGTGATCGTCGAGGCCGTGCGCACCCCGATCGGCAGGCGGGGCGGCCTCCTGGCCGGGCTGAAGCCCCAGGAGCTGCTCGCCCGTGCGCTCCGCGGCCTGGTGGACCGGGCAGCGATCGACCCGGCGGTCGTCGGCCAGGTCTTCGCCGGGTGCGTGACCCAGGCCGGTGAGCAGGGCGGCCACGTCGGGCGTTACGCCTGGCTGTACGCCGGGCTGCCGCACACCACGGGCGTCACCACGGTCGACGCGCAGTGCGGCTCCTCCCAGCAGGCCGTCCACCTGGCCGCCGCCCTCATCGACGCGGGCGTCGTCGGCGTCGGCGTCGCCTGCGGCGTCGAGGTGATGAGCCGCGTCCCGCTGGGCAGCAACGTGCTCCCCGCGACCGCCAAGCCCGACGACTGGTCCCTCGACATGCCCGACCAGTTCACCGCCGCCGAGCGGATCGCGCGGCGGCGCGGGCTGACCCGCGAGGACCTCGACCGGTTCGGCGCCCGCTCCCAGCGGCTGGCCGCCGAGGCGTGGGCCGACGGCCGCTACGGGCGCGAGGTCCTCCCGGTGACCGCCCCGGTGCTCGGGCGGGACGGCCTGCCGACCGGCGAGCGCCGTACGGTCACCCGGGACGAGGGGCTGCGCGAGACCACCGCCGAGACGCTCGCCCGGCTCCGGCCGGTCCTGGAGGGCGGCCTGCACACCGCCGGCACCTCCTCGCAGATCTCCGACGGCGCGGCGGCGGTGCTGCTGGCGAGCGAGGCCGCCGCCGCCCGGTACGGCCTGCGCCCCCGGGCCAGGATCCGCGCCCAGGCGCTCGTCGGCGCCGAGCCGTACTACCACCTGGACGGCCCGGTGGACGCCACGGCCAAGGTGCTGGCGGACGCCGGCATGACGGTGGGCGACATCGACCGCTTCGAGGTCAACGAGGCGTTCGCCTCCGTCGTGCTCTCCTGGGCCTCGGTGCACGGGCCGGACATGGAGCGGGTCAACGTCGGCGGCGGGGCCATCGCGCTCGGCCATCCGGTCGGCGCCACCGGGGCCCGGCTGGTCGCCTCCGCCCTGCACGAGCTGGAGCGCTCCGGCTCCTCGACCGCCCTGGTCACGATGTGCGCGGGCGGGGCGCTGGCCACCGCGACCGTTCTGGAGCGCCTCTGACGCGTTCCCCGGGGCCGGGGCCGGAGCACCGCGGACGACCTCGGCGGCCCCGCATCCGCCCTACACTCCTGGGCATCCGATGCACAGGCGAGTCCGGGATGGTGAGGCGTGGCGGTCACCGACGCCGCGATCGGCAAGATCAAGCAGATGATCCTCTCGGGTGAGCTGGCCCCGGGCAGCCGGCTGCCCAAGGAGGCCGACCTGGCCGAGCGGCTCGGCCTGTCGCGCAACTCCCTGCGCGAGGCCGTCCGGGCCCTGGCACTGATCAACGTGCTGGACGTGCGCCAGGGCGACGGGACCTACGTCACCAGCCTGGAGCCGGGTCTGCTGCTGGACGCGCTCTCGTTCGTGGTGGACTTCCACCAGGACGACACCGTGCTGCACTTCCTCCAGGTCCGGCGGATCCTCGAACCGGCGGCCACCGCGCTGGCCGCGGCCCGGATGGGCGAGGCCGACGTGGCCGAGCTGCGCGGCATCCTCGCCGAGCTGCCCGAGGAGCCGACCGTCGAGCAGCTCGTCGCCAACGACGTCCGGTTCCACCAGCGCATCGCGGAGGGCTCGGGCAACCCGGTGCTCTGCTCGCTGATCGAGGGCCTGTCCGGCCCCACCACCCGGGCCCGCGTCTGGCGGGGACTCACCCAGGGTGGCGCGCTGGCCAAGACCCGCGAGCAGCACGCCGCCATCTGCGACGCCATCGCCTCCCGCCGGCCGGAGGTCGCCCGGGCCTGGGCCACGGTGCACATCGCCGGGGTCGAGGAGTGGCTCCGCGAGACCCTGGCCTGAACCCGGCACACGAAGCCCCCAGCACACGAGGCCCTCAGCACACGAGGCCCTCGGCGGCGAGCTCGGCCCAGAGGTCGTCGGGCACCGGCGCGGCGGCCAGGGCCGCGTTGCGGGCCACCTCGGCGGCCGAGCGGGCGCCGAACACCACCGAGGCGACCGCCGGGTGGCGGAGCGGGAAGGCCAGCGCGGCCTGGGGCAGGGTGACGCCGTGCCGTTCGCAGACCGCGGCGATCCGGCGGGCCCGCTCCAGCAGCGGTCCCGGGGCCGGGACGTAGTCGTAGGTGCCGGCGGGCTCGCGGGTGGCCAGCAGCCCGCTGTTGAACACCCCGCCCGCGAGCACGGCCACGCCGCGCTCCGCGCAGAGCGGCAGCAGCCCGCGCTCGGCCGACCGGTCGAGCAGCGTGTAGCGGCCGGCGAGCATCACCACGTCCATGTCGGTCTCCCGGACGAACCGGGCGAGCATCTCCCACTGGTTCATGCCCGCCCCGATCGCCCGGACGACGCCCTGGTCGCGCAGCTCGGCCAGGGCCGGGTACGCCTCGGAGACGGCCTGCTCCCAGTGGTCGTCCGGGTCGTGGATCAGCACGATGTCGACCGCGTCGAGGCCGAGCCGCCGCAGGCTCTCCTCCAGCGAGCGCCGCACCCCGTCGCGCGAGTAGTCGCGCACCCGGCGCAGGGCGGCCGGGACGGCGAACCCCTCGTCGTCGGTGCGGCCCCCGCCGCCGTCCTCCGCCGGCACCAGCAGGCGGCCGACCTTGGTGGAGAGCGTGTAGGAGCCGCGGGGCCGGCCGGCCAGGGCCGCGCCGAGCCGCCGCTCCGACAGGCCGAGCCCGTAGTGCGGCGCGGTGTCGAACAGGCGGATGCCCGCCTCGTAGGCGGCGTCCACCGCCGCCCGCGCCGTGGCGTCGTCCACCGCGGTGAACAGGTTGCCGATCGGGCCGCCCCCGAGGCCGTACCTGCCGATGTCCATCGTGCGCTCCGTTCCCGCGGCTCCTGCGGCGACGGCGGTCCCGGCACCGCCGGTCCCGGCCGGTGCACCGGCGGCCGGGCCCTGCCGTCCGGCCGAAGCGTACGGCCCGGCCGGGGCGGCCCGCATCAGGCCCGCGGCCGCGGCCGCAGCCCCTGCATGCCTCCGTCCACGGCCAGGACCGTCCCGGTGGTAGCGGAGGCGAGCGGGCTCGCGAGGTAGGCGATCGCCGCGGCGACCTCCTCCGCGCTCACCAGACGGCCCATCGGCTGCCGCCCCTCCAGCGCGGCCCGCTCCGCCGCGGGGTCCTCCGCCGCGTCCAGCAGCCGCTGCACCCACGGGGTGTCGGCGGTGCCGGGGTTGACGCAGTTGACCCGGATGCCCTCGTGCAGGTGGTCGGCGGCCATGGCGAGGGTGAGCGACTGCACCGCCCCCTTGGACGCGCTGTAGAGCGCCCGCTGCGGCAGCCCGGCGGTGGCCGCGATCGAGCAGGTGTTGACGATCGCGGCGTGCCGGGACCCGCGCAGGTACGGCAGCGCCGCCCGGGTCGTCCGGACCAGGCCGAGCACGTTGACGTCCAGGACGCGGAACCACTCCTCGAAGGGGTTGTCCTCGACCGTCCCGGCGGCGCCGATCCCGGCGTTGTTGACCAGGACGTCCAGCCCGCCCAGCCGCTCGGCGGCCTCGGCGACCGCCGCGCGGACCTGGTCGTCGTCGGTGACGTCGGCCGTGACGCCGACCAGCGGCACCGCGGCCGGCGCCGGCCCCGACCGCGCTCCCGCGGGCGGCCCGGCCTGCCCTCCTGAGGGCGGCCCCGCCCGGACTCCCGCCGGTGACCCTGCCGGCGGCCCGGTCGGCGGCTTCAGGTCCAGGCAGGCGACCGCCGCGCCGCGCTCGGCGAGCAGGGTGGCGGTGGCCAGGCCGATCCCGGAGCCGCCCCCGGTGACCAGCGCGCGCAGACCGCCGAACTCGGCCGCCGTGGCACTCATCCGAGCGACCTCCAGACCTCTCCGCCGGGATAGGAGTACGCGGCGATCGAGGCCGCGTGCATCCGCGCGCCGAAGCCGGGCCGGCCGGGCGCCGCGTAGGCGCCGTTCCGGATGACCACCGGATCGGCGAAGTGCTCGTGCAGGTGGTCGACGTACTCGATCACCCGGTTCTCCATCGAGCCGCTGACCGCGACGTAGTCGAACATCGCCAGGTGCTGCACCAGCTCGCACAGGCCCACGCCGCCGGCGTGCGGGCAGACCGGGACGCCGAACTTGGCGGCGAGCAGCAGGATCGCGACGTTCTCGTTGACGCCCGCCACCCGGGCCGCGTCGAGCTGCAGGTAGGAGACCGCCCCGGCCTGCAGCAGCTGCTTGAAGACCGTGCGGTTGGCCACGTGCTCGCCGGTGGCGACCGGGATCGGCGCGACGGCCCGGGCGATGGCGGCGTGGCCGAGCACGTCGTCGGGGCTGGTCGGCTCCTCCACCCAGTGCGGACGGAACTCGGCCAGCGCCTTCACCCAGGCGATCGCGGTGTCGACGTCCCAGCGCTGGTTGGCGTCGACGGCGATCGGGAAGTCCGCGCCGCAGACCTCCCGGGCGACGCGCATGCGGCGCCGGTCGTCGTCGAGGTCGGCGCCGACCTTCAGCTTGATCTGGGTGAAGCCCGCGGCCATCGCCTCCTCGCACAGGCGGCGCAGCTTGGCGTCGTCGTAGCCGAGCCAGCCGGGGGAGGTGGTGTAGGCCGGGTAGCCGTGCTCGCGCAGGCGGGCGATCCGCGCGGCCCGGCCCGGCTCGGCGGCGCGCAGGATCTCCAGCGCCTCCGCGGGGGTGAGCGCGTCGGTGAGGTAGCGGAAGTCCACCAGGCCGACGATCTCCTCGGGGGGCATCTCGCCGAGCAGCAGCCAGAGCGGCTTGCCCGCGCGCCTGGCCCTCAGGTCCCACAGCGCGTTGACCACGGCGGAGACCGCCATGTGCATGACGCCCTTCTCCGGCCCGAGCCAGCGCAGCTGGGAGTCGTGGACCATCTCCTTCCAGAGCGCGCCGAGGTCCTCGGCGTCCCCGCCGACCACGTACGGCGCCAGCGCCTCGATGGCGGCGGTCTGCACCTCGTTGCCCCGGCCGATGGTGAAGGCGAAGCCGTGCCCCTCGAACCCGTCGTCGGTGCCGAGCACCAGGTAGGCGGCCGAGTAGTCCGGGTCCGGGTTCATCGCGTCGGAGCCGTCGAGCTCCAGCGAGGTCGGGAAGCGGACGTCGTGGCAGGTGAACGAGGTGATCCGGTAGGGTCCCGGGCCCGTCGGGCCCTCCCGCCCCTCCGGACCCTCCCCGGGCGCGACGGCGGGCCCGCTCACGCCTGCCCGACCCTCTGGCGCTGGCGGCCCAGACCGTCGATCTCCAGCTCCATGACCTGGCCGGCCCGCAGGTACGGCGTGCCGGGCATGCCGAGCGCGACCCCGGCGGGGGTGCCGGTGTTGATG
Source organism: Planomonospora alba (assembly GCF_039534085.1). Lineage (NCBI taxonomy): Bacteria > Bacillati > Actinomycetota > Actinomycetes > Streptosporangiales > Streptosporangiaceae > Planomonospora > Planomonospora alba. The sequence continues at coordinate 40,647 of NZ_BAAAUT010000026.1, read as the reverse complement.
ACGTCGCCGGGTTCCAGGACCATGAAGTGGCTGAGGTAGCGGACGATCTCCGCCACCGGGAAGACCATGTTCCGGGTGGTGCCGTCCTGGCGGAGCTCGCCGTCCACCCACAGGCGCAGGCCCAGGTCCTGCGGGTCGCCGGCCTCGTCGGCCGTGACCAGCCAGGGGCCCAGGGGGTTGAAGGTCTCGCAGGACTTGCCCTTGTCCCACTGGCCGCCGCGCTCCAGCTGGAACTCCCGCTCGGAGACGTCGTTGGAGATCGTGTAGCCCGCGACCGCGGCCAGTGCCTCCTCGCGCGTCTCCAGGTAGCGGGCCGTGCTCCCGATGACGACGGCCAGCTCGACCTCCCAGTCGGTCTTCACGCTCCCGCGCGGGATGAGGACCTCGTCGTCGGGCCCGACGACCGTGTTGGGGGCCTTCATGAAGACGACCGGCTCGGCGGGGGGCGCCGCGCCGGTCTCCTCGGCGTGGTCGCGGTAGTTGAGACCGATGCACACGATCTTGCCGGGCCGGGCGACCGGCGGGCCGACCCGGAGGCCGGCGGCGTCGAGGAGGGGCAGCCCGCCGGACTCCAGGGCCGCGCGGACCCGTGCCACTCCTCCGGAGGCGAAGAAGGCCCCGTCGATCTCCTCGGGGATCTCGCGCAGGCCGCCGGCCCCGTCCACGACGGCCGCCCGCTCCTGGCCTGCGGGTCCCACGCGCAGCAGCTTCACATCGCGCCCTTCGCTCACACATCGGATGTATCTCCCGTGATGCTGACGGCGCGGGCGTACGGTGTCAACCCCTCCCACTGGTGGACGGCTGGACATCGGAGTCGGACGGGGAAAGACATCGGATCTCCTTACCTCGGGTTTCACTGCCGCCACCGGCGCCGCCCGCACGGGGGCGGCGTCTCCCCTCTCGCGCGGGACGGCCGTGGAGGCCGCACCGCCGCCCCGGCGGCCGGATCCGGCGCCCGGCCGCGCGGATAGGGCGCCGGGTCGCGGGTAGCGCACCGTACGGCCGCGCACCCCGGCGGCCGGACCCCGCCCTTGACGGGCCCGGCGACCCGTAATAGAACACGTTTCAGAAACGTAATCAACCAAGCGTTTGATCAATGTCTCTCCGGCCGGGACGGCGGCCGGGGCGCAGGGGGCGCGCTCCCGCGCGCCCCTCGGCACCGAGGCCACGCCCGTACGCTCCACGTGGGAGAACGCAGATGGACATCAACCTCATCGACCAGGACTTCTACGCGCAGCACGGGCCTCCCCACGAGCAGTTCGCCTGGTTGCGGGCCAACGACCCCGTGCACCGGCACCCCGACCCGGACGGCCCCGCGTTCTGGGCGGTCACCCGGCACGCCGACGTGGTCCACGTCTCCCGGCACTCGGACCTGTTCTCCTCCCACCGCAGGCTCGCGCTCTTCAACGAGATCCCGGAGGCGGAGCTGGAGATGCAGCGGATGATGATGCTCAACCAGGACCCGCCGGAGCACACCCGGCGCCGCTCCCTGGTCAACCGGGGTTTCACCCCCCGGGTCATCGGGCGGCTGGAGCAGCACATCCGCGACATCTGCCACGACCTGGTCGACGAGGCCAAGGGGCGCGGCTCGGTCGACTTCGTCCGGGACATCGCCGCCCCGCTCCCGCTCTACGTGATCTGCGAGCTGCTCGGCGCCCCCGTCGAGGACCGCGAGAAGCTCTTCACCTGGTCCAACCGGATGATCGGCGCCGAGGACCCGGACTACGCCGCCGACCCGGCCGAGGGCCACGCCGCCGCCATGGAGGTCTACGCCTACGCCAACGAGCTGGCCGCCGCGCGGCGCGCCGAGCCGCGCGACGACATCATCACCAGGCTCCTGCAGGCCGACGAGGACGGCGAGGCGCTCGACGAGCACGAGTTCGACCTGTTCGTGCTGCTCCTGGTGGTCGCGGGCAACGAGACGACCCGCAACGCGACCTCCGGCGGCATGCTGGCCTTCTTCGAGCACCCCGAGCAGTGGGCCCGGCTGGTGGCCGAGCCGCGGCTCGCCGCCACCGCGGCCGACGAGATCGTCCGCTGGGTCTCGCCGGTCAACCTCTTCCGCCGCACGGCGACCGCCGACACGGTGATCGGGGGACGGCCGGTCCGCGAGGACGACAAGGTCGTGGTCTTCTACGCCTCGGCCAACCGGGACGAGTCGGTCTTCGACTCCCCCGGGGTCTTCGACATCGGCCGCGACCCCAACCCGCACATCGGCTTCGGCGGCGGCGGGGCGCACTTCTGCCTCGGCAACCACCTGGCCAAACTGGAGCTCCGGGTGATCTTCGAGGTCCTGGCCGAGCGGCTGCCGAAGATCGCCCAGTCGGGCCCGGCCCGCCGCCTGCGCTCCAACTTCATCAACGGCATCAAGGAGCTCCCGGTCGCCCTCGCCTGACCCCGGACCCCGCGGACCGGCGATGACAGGTCACTGACCGGGAACGAGCGCCTCGGCGCGGTGGCGGACCGGTTCCCGCTCCTCGGCTGAGGGCCGCGCAGGGCCGTCGGGCGCCTTCCGGCCGGACCGGGGGCGGCGGCGGAGCCGGTCACCCGCCGTCAGGGCCAGGAGGAGTCCTGCTCGGGGTCGCCGCCCTCGGACAGGAGACGGATGTCGGACTCGACCATCATGGCCACCAGCTCCTCGAAGGAGACCGAGGGCTCCCAGCCGAGCTGCGCGCGGGCCTTCTTCGGGTCGGCGCAGAGCAGGTCCACCTCGGCGGGGCGGTGCAGGGCCTGGTCGCAGACCACGTACCGCTCCCAGTCGAGGCCGGCGGCGGAGAAGGCGGCCTCGACCAGCTCCCGCACCGAGTGGGTGCGGCCGGTGCCGATCACGTAGTCCTCGGGCGCGTCCGCCTGGAGCATCAGGTGCATCGCCCGGGCGTAGTCGCCCGCGTACCCCCAGTCGCGGCGGGCCTCCAGGTTGCCCAGGCGGAGCTCCGCGGCCATGCCCAGCTTGATGCGGGCGACCCCCAGGGAGACCTTGCGGGTGACGAACTCGGCGCCGCGGCGCGGGGACTCGTGGTTGAACAGGATGCCGCTGACGGCGAACATCCCGTAGGACTCGCGGTAGTTCTGGGTCAGGAAGTGGCCGTAGGCCTTGGCCACGCCGTACGGCGAGCGGGGGTGGAAGGGCGTGATCTCGGTCTGCGGGGTCTCCCGGACCTGGCCGAACATCTCCGACGACGAGGCCTGGTAGAAGCGGATCTGCCCGCCCGAGCCCGGGGTGCGGGAGGCGGAGATCCCCGAGCAGACCCGGATGGCCTCCAGCATGCGCAGCACGCCCATGCCGGTGACCTCGGCGGTGAGCTCGGCCTGCTCCCACGACATCGGCACGAACGAGATGGCGCCCAGGTTGTAGACCTCGTCGGGGCGGACCTTCTCCACCGCGGAGATCAGCGAGCCCTGGTCGAGCAGGTCGCCGCGGACGAGCTGCACGTCCTGCAGGAGCCGGCGCACCCGGGAGACGCGCGGGTTGGCCTGCCCGCGCACCAGGCCCCAGACCTCGTAGCCCTCGCTCAGCAGGTGCTCCGCCAGGTAGGAACCGTCCTGCCCGGTGATGCCGGTGATCAGCGCGCGCCTGGCCAACGCGTCCTCCTCGCTCGTCGGGCGGGGCCCCGCGCCCGAACCGGGTGCGCCCGAACAGTGTGCCGTTGACTGGCGAATGTACCGCCCTGCCCGGGTATGGGCACCATACCGGAGCGGGTGTCCTCAGTAGAACCTGTTGCACCGAACCGCGCTCGGACAAGCCAACATCGCAGCTCGTACACCTCACACGTGAGACTGAGCACAATTCCACATCAGAAGTGTGAGACCTACCAAATGGTAGGGTCCGAGGTCTAAGGTCATCTTTCACGGTACCTGTCCGCACCCGGACAGGGTGAGGAAGGGGTTGCCGTGCCAGGTGCGGACTCGCTGCGGATCGCGCTGCTGTCCTACCGGAGCAAGCCGACCTGCGGCGGCCAGGGCGTCTACCTGCGCCATCTCAGCCGCGAGCTGGTCGCCCTCGGCCACCACGTCGAGGTCTTCTCCGGCCAGCCGTACCCCGAGCTCGACGAGGGCGTCGTCCTCAACAAGGTCCCCAGCCTGGACCTCTACCGCGACGAGGACCCCTTCCGCACGCCCGCGCTGCGCGAGTTCCGCGACTGGATCGACGTGCTCGAGGTCGCGACCATGTGGACCGCCGGCTTCCCCGAGCCGCTGACCTTCAGCCTGCGGGCCCGCCGCGAGCTGGCCAGGCGGGTCGGCGACTTCGACGTCGTCCAGGACAACCAGACGCTCGGGTACGGCCTGCTCGGCATCCAAAAGCTCTTCCCGGTGGTCGGCACCATCCACCACCCGATCAGCGTGGACCGGCGCATCGAGCTGAAGGCCGCCCCGCTGCGCAAGCAGTTCTCCATGCGGCGCTGGTACGGCTTCGTGCGGATGCAGGCCCGGGTCGCCCCGCGGCTGAACCCGATCCTGACCGTCAGCGAGTCCTCCCTCGCCGACATCCACCGCGACTTCAACGTCCCCCAGGCCAACATGCGGCTCATCCCGCTGGGCGTGGACACCCGCTACTTCCACCCGCGCCCGGAGCTGCCCAAGCGCCCCGGCTCGATCGTCGCCGTGGCCAGCGCCGACTCCCCGATGAAGGGCGTGGCGACGCTGCTGCGGGCGGTCGCCAAGCTCGCCACCGAGCGCGACGTGAACCTGACCGTGGTCAGCAGGCCGACCCCCGGCGGCCCGACCGAGAAGCTGGTGGCCGAGCTCTCCCTGGGCGACCGCGTCCGGTTCGTGCACGGCATCTCCGACGACGAGCTGGGCGAGCTGATCGCCACCTCGGAGATCGCGGTCGTCCCCTCGCTCTACGAGGGCTTCTCGCTGCCGGCCGTGGAGCACATGGCCAGCGGGACCCCGCTGGTCGCCTCCCGGACCGGCGCCCTGCCCGAGGTCGTCGGCGACGCCGCCGTCCAGGTGACCCCCGGCGACCCCGAGGAGCTGGCCGCCGTGCTGCGCCGCCTGCACGACTCGCCCGAGGAGCGGGCGGAGGTCGGCCGGCGCGGCTACGAGCGTGCCATGGAGCGCTTCACCTGGAAGGTCGTGGCGCAGCGGACCGTGGAGGCCTACCGCGAGGCCATCCGGGCCCGGCACGCGAAGTGATCATCACCATCCCTGCAAGGAGCGGCAAGTGCTGACTGTCGACTTCGGCCGGTTGCCCGTCGGGCCCGGGAACCGAGTCCTCGATCTCGGCTGCGGCGGCGGGCGACACGCCTTCGAGGTGCTGCGCCGGGGCGCCGACGTGGTGGCGTTCGACATGGACGCCGAGGAGCTGAAGGGCGTGGCGACCATGTTCGCCGCGATGGAGCAGGCCGGCGAGGTGCCCGACGAGGCGACGGCCGAGACGGTGACCGGCGACGCCCTCGACATGCCGTTCGAGGACGGGAGCTTCGACCGGGTGATCGCCGCCGAGGTCCTGGAGCACATCCCGGACGACATGGCCGCGATGCGGGAGATCTTCCGGGTGCTCAGGCCGGGCGGTCTGGCCGCGGTCACGGTGCCGAGCTTCCTGCCCGAGCGGATCTGCTGGGCGCTGGACGAGGACTACCACACGGCGCCCGGCGGGCACGTGCGGATCTACACGCTCGCCGAGCTCGGCGCGAAGCTGAAGGCCACCGGCTTCGTCATCGGCCCGCACCACCACGCCCACGGCCTGCACGCGCCGTACTGGTGGATCAAGTGCGCCGTCGGCGTGAACAACGACGACCACCCGCTGGCCAAGGCCTACCACCAGCTGCTCGTCTGGGACATCATGAAGCGCCCGGCGGCCACCCGGATCGCCGAGGCCCTGCTCAACCCGGTCATCGGCAAGAGCGTCGTGCTCTACGTCCGGAAGCCCGGCTGAGGCCATGGCGTCAGGGGGCGAGCACGGCGGCGGGCCGTACGGCGGGCCCGCCCGGGTGACGGACGGCGAGCGGCCGCCGGTCGGCTGGGAGCAGGTCGTGCAGACCGCGCACAGCATCGCGGCCGTGCAGGAGCCCGACGGCGGCGTGCCCTGGCCCGAGGGGCACGTGGACGCCTGGAACCACGTCGAGTGCCTGATGGCGATGAGCGTCGCCGGGCTGGCCGAGCCGGTCCGCCGCGGGTACGACTGGCTGGTCCGCACCCAGCGCGCCGACGGCTCCTGGCCGATGAAGCTGGTCGGGGGCAGGGCGGTCGAGCACGGCGGGGAGTCCAACCACGCCGCCTACGTCGCGGTCGGCGTCTGGCACGAGCTGCTGGTCACCGGTGACGAGGACTTCGCCCGCGGGATGTGGCCCGTCGTGCGCTCCGCGCTCGACTTCGTGGTGGGCCTGCAGACCACCCGGGGCGAGATCGTCTGGGAGCGGGCCGCGGACGGCCGGGCGGCCTCCTACGCCCTGCTGACCGGGTGCGCCTCCATCCACCAGGGCCTGCGCTGCGGCGTGCTGCTCGGCGACCGCCTGGGCGACCCGCAGCCCGACTGGGAGCTCGCCGCCGACCAGCTCGCCCACGTGCTGGCCGCCCACCCCGAGGCGTTCGCCGACAAGAGCCGCTGGTCGATGGACTGGTACTACCCGATCCTCGGCGGCGCGCTGCGCGGCCCGGCGGCCCACGCCCGGCTGGCCGAGGAGTGGGACACCTTCGTCGAGCCGGGACTGGGCATCCGCTGCGTCTCCGACCAGCCCTGGGTCACCGGCGCGGAGACCTGCGAGCTGGCGCTGGCGCTGGACGCGCTGGGCGACCGCGAGCGGGCGGTGCGGCTCCTGGCCGACATGCAGCACCTGCGGCACGAGGACGGGTCCTACTGGACCGGCTGGCAGTTCGTGAACCGCAAGCACTTCCCGCACGAGCGCTCGGCCTACACCGCGGCCGCCGTCGTGCTCGCCGCCGACGCGCTGTACGGCTACACCGCCGCCTCCGGCGTCTTCCGCGACGCCGGCCTGCGCACGGACGTCGGCGAGCGCCCCACCGGGGCCTGCGGCTGCAGCCACGCCCGCTCCCTCGGCTGAGTCCTCCGCTCCCGCGGCGGGGCCCCGCAGGAGGGGCCCCGGGGCGGGGCTCCGGGGCGGGGCTCCGGCCGATGCCGGGGTCCTCCCCTGGGGAGGCGCTTCAGCCGATGCCGGGGCCGACCCGCTCCAGCACGCGCAGCGAGCCCTCGTGCCGGACCTCCTCGAAGGCGCCCGAGGCCAGCGCCCTGCGGTAGACGCGGTACGGCGCCTGCCCGCCGTCGGCCGGGTCCGGGTAGATGTCGTGGAAGACCAGCGCGCCGCCCTGCGCGACGTGCGGGGCCCAGCCCTCGTAGTCGGAGGTCACCGGCTCCTCGGAGTGGCCGCCGTCGATGAACAGCATGGCCAGCGGGGTGTTCCACAGCCCGGCGACCCGCTCGGACCGGCCCACGATCGCGATGACCTCCTCCTCCAGCCCGGCCGCGGCGATCGTGGCGCGGAAGGTCGGCAGGGAGTCCATCTTGCCGAAGCGGGGGTCGACGAGCGTGGGGTCGTGGTGGGCCCAGCCCGGCTGGATCTCCTCCGAGCCCCGGTGGTGGTCCACGGTGAACACGACCGAGCCGCACAGCCGGGCCGCCGCGCCCAGGTAGACGGCGGACTTGCCGCAGTAGGTGCCGATCTCGCAGATCGGGCCGCGCGAGCCGTACGCGAGCGCGGTCTCGAACAGGGCGAGCCCTTCGGCGTGGGGCATGAAGCCCTTGGCGCGCCGGGCGGCCTGCAGCAGGTCCGCGGGCATGCGGGAGGGCTCGGTGGCGTTGCTCACCGGAGCAGCCTACCCATACCGAACGATATTCGGCACGCTCTTGCCCGCACCTATGGAACATGTTCTACTTTCACCGTGAACCAGCGCGCCCGCATAGCGATGTCCGACGACGAGGTCGCGTCCTTCCTCGCCGCGTCGCGGAAGCTCCAGCTCGGGACCATCAATCCCGACGGCACTCCGCACATGGTGACCATGTTCTACGGGCTGCAGGACGGTAGGATCACGTTCTGGACCTACGCCAAGGCCCAGAAAGCGCTGAACATCCGGCGAGACGCCCGGGTGAGCTGCCTGATCGAGGCCGGAGACGACTACACCGAGCTGCGCGGCGTCCTGACGTACGGCATCGCGCACCTGATCGACGACCGCGACGGCGTCCTGCGCGTCGGCATGAGCGTGGCCCGGCGGATGGCCGGGATGCCGGACTCCGAGGAGCTGCTGTCCGAGTACGTCGCCCACACCGGCCGTAAAAGGGTCGCCTTCGTGGTCGAGCCCACTCGAGTGATCTCGTGGGATCACCGTAAGCTCGCCACGCCGATCCAGTCCGGTTGAGGAGGCCCGCTCATGAAGGTCAAGGTCGATTATCTGGTCTGCGAGGCCAATGCCGTCTGCATGGGACTCGCCCCCGAGGTCTTCGAGGTCGACGACGACGACCAGCTGCACGTGCTGCTGCCCGAGCCGCCGCCCGAGATGATGGACCGCGTCCGGCACGCCGTGCGGTCCTGCCCCAAAGCCGCCCTGTCCCTCGAGGAGAGCCCCGAGGAGTAGGGCACCGACCCAGGAGGACCCCCTGATGCGTGGCGCGCTGCTACATGCCGTAGGCGACGACAAGCTCGACATCCGCGACGACTTCACCCTCGCCCCGATGGGTCCGACGGACGTGCGGATCAAGGTCAGGGCGACCGGAGTCTGCCACTCGGACCTCTCGGTGATCAGCGGCGTGCTGCCCATGCCGCTCCCGGTCGTCCCCGGTCACGAGGGCGCCGGCGAGGTCGTCGAGGTCGGCGACCAGGTGACCACGGTCCAGCCCGGTGACCACGTCATCATCAACTGGAACCCGGCCTGCGGCTCCTGCCCCAGCTGCCTGGTCCACCAGCCCTACCTGTGCATGACCTTCCTGGCCGACAGCTTCGTCAACGCCCGGTTCCGCTACGGCGGCGACACCCCGGCCTTCGGCATGGCCGGGTGCGGCACCTGGTGCGAGGAGGTCGTGGTGCCCTGGCAGGGCGCGGTGAAGGTCGACCCGGAGCTGCCCTTCGAGGTCGCGGCGCTGATCGGCTGCGGCGTCACCACCGGCGTCGGCGCCGTGCTCAACACGGCCGGGGTCCGCCCCGGCTCGACCGTGGCCGTGGTCGGCGCCGGCGGCATCGGCCTGTCGATCATCCAGGGCGCCCGGATCTCCGGGGCCACCACGATCCTGGCGATCGACCCGATCGCGTCCAAGCACGAACTGGCCAGGAAGGTCGGCGCCACCCACGCGATCACCCCCGACGAGCTGCCGGACGCGCTCGGCACGCTCACCGGCGGGCAGGGCTTCGACTACGGCTTCGAGGCCGTCGGCAAGTCGGCCGCCATCATGACCGCCTGGCAGGCCACCCGCCGGGGCGGGAACACCGTCGTCGTCGGCGCGGGCGCGATGGACGACACCGTCCCGCTGACCGCCTTCAACCTGCTGTTCGAGGGCAAGAACATCCTCAGCTCGCTGTACGGCGAGGCGGACGTCCGCCGGGACTTCCCGCTCTTCGCCGAGCTGTACAAGGCGGGCAAGCTCGACCTGGAGACCATGATCAGCGCTCGGATCAGGCTCGCCGACCTCAACGACGCCGTGGCGGCGCTGCGCGGCGGCGAGGTCCTGCGCCAGGTCGTCGTCCTCGACTAGCGCCGCGGACGGGCGCCCGCCCGGCACCGGCCGGGGCGGACCGCAGGGGGAAGGGGCCCGGGTGAAGGGGGCCGCGCTCCGGCGCGGCCCCCTTCCCCTGCCCGCGGGTGGCGGCGCCCGGCCGGGCGCCGCCACCCGCGGGCACCGCTCAGAGCATCGCCTTCATCGACGCGCCCGACTGCTGCCCGAGGGTGGTCGGCGTCAGGTACGGCTGCTCGGCCATGATGGCCTCCCAGTTGTCCCTGATGTCCTCCACCGTGTGGTCCTCCTGCTTCCAGCCCGGCCCCTCGGCGACGAACACCCGGGCGATCCGGCCCGCGGCGACGCTGAAGACCTCGCCGCTGGTCTCGCAGGACTCGTGCGCCAGGTACACCACCAGCGGGCTGATCCGCTCCGGGGTGAACCTGGACTCGAACTCGGCCGGGAGCAGGGTCTCGGTCATCCGGGTCCAGGCGATCGGCGCGATCGCGTTGACCTTGATGTTCGCCCGGGCGCCCTCCAGGCCGAGGGTCTTGGTCAGGCCGACCAGCCCCATCTTGGCCGCGGAGTAGTTGGCCTGGCCGAAGCTGCCGAACAGGCCCGAGGGCGAGGAGGTGTTGATGATGCGGCCGTAGCCCTGCTCCTTGAGGTGGGGGAAGGCCGCGTGGCTGACCAGGAACGAGCCGCGGAGGTGGACGGCGATGACGGCGTCCCACTCCTCGACGGTCATCTTGCCGAACGACTTGTCCCGCAGGATGCCCGCGTTGTTGACGACGACGTCGATCCGCCCGAAGGAGTCGAGGGCCGACTGCACGATCGCCCTGGCGCCCTCCGGGGTGGCGACGTCGTCGGCGTTCACGACGGCCTCGCCGCCGTTCTTCCTGATCAGCTCGACCACCTCGGCGGCCGGTCCGCTGGACGCGCCGGTGCCGTCCAGCGCGCCGCCCAGGTCGTTGACGACCACCTTGGCGCCGCGCTCGGCCAGCGCCAGCGCGTGCGAGCGGCCCAGGCCGTGCCCCGCGCCGGTGACGACCGCGACCTTGCCGTCGAACCGCAGCTCTGACATCAGCAGCCCTCCTACGAAATAAAGTTCTAGTCCTGAGCAGGATAGCCCGACGGTCCCGGCGGGGCCACGAGGGGCGGTCCCGGAGGACACATCCGTGTGCCGGGACGTCGCGGACAGTGAACGCGCGGGTGAAATTCTGCTAAAGTTTCGGCCCCGCACCTGGCGTGGGTCGACGACGACGCACCTGAAGGCACGGCCCCGCCCCACGACTCCGGGCTGGAGGCCCGCATGCCCGCATCTCCACCCCTCCGCGTGGTCCAGTGGGCCACGGGCGCCCTCGGCCGCTACGCCCTGCGCAGCCTGATCACCCGGCCCGAGTTCGAGCTCGCCGGGGTGCTGGTCTACGACCCCGACAAGGCCGGCCGGGACGCGGGCGAGATCGTCGGCCTGCCTGCGACCGGTGTGACCTGCACCGACGACGTGGAGCACGTCCTCGCCCTGGACGCCGACTGCGTGCTGCACATGCCGCTGCCCGCCGCCTACTTCGGCGGCGACCCCACGACCGACGTGGAGACGATCTGCGCCCTGCTCGCCTCGGGCAAGAACGTCATCACCACCACCGGGTTCGTCTACCCCCCGTGCTACGGCCCCGGCCTGGTGGAGCGCCTGGAGGCGGCCTGCCGCGCCGGCGGGACCTCCCTGCACGGCACCGGCATCAACCCCGGCTTCATGAGCGACCTGCTCCCCCTGGCCCTCACCGGGCTGTCGAGCCGGATCGACCACATCTTCGTCCGCGAATCCTCCGACTTCCGCGGCCACCCGTCCCGGCAGACCGTGGTCGACCTGGTCGGCTTCACCCTCTCGCCCAAGGACTACGCGGCGGCCGTGCGCCCCTTCCGCGCCTTCCAGCGCGCGCTCTTCGCCGAGAGCGTGCAGTTGGTGGCCTCGGCACTCGGCGTCGCGCTCGACGAGGTGGAGGAGAGCGACGAGTTCGAGCTCGCCGCGGAGGAGTTCGAGATAGCCGCCGGCGTGGTCCGCTCCGGGACCGTGTGCGCCTCCCACTGGACCTTCTCCGGCCTCGTCCGGGGCCGCCCCTTCATGACCGTGGAGTGCGTCTACAAGGCCGACGCCGCCAAGGTGCGGCGCTGGCCGGACCCCGGCTTCACCGTCCACGTGGAGGGCGTGCCCCAGATGATGCTCAGCGTCGAGGAGATCTCCCACGGCCTGGCCGGGGCCGCCGCCCACGCCGTCAACGCCGTCGCCGCCGTCTGCGCCGCCCCGCCGGGCGTCCGGACCGTCCTCGACCTCCCGCTCACCACCGGCCGCGGCACCGTCCGCCTCTCCTGACCTCCCGTTCCGCGGGCCGCCCGCCGCCCCGGCGGACCGCGCCCGCCGGAGAGCCCCGGCGCGCTCCGCCGAGGACTCGCCGCGCCCCGGCCGCCACCGGCCGTCCCCACACCGGCGCCGCAAGCCCTCCCCGCGGCGGTACGGACGACCAAGAAGCGGCGGCACATCGAGATATGCGTATGGCGGAGCAGCCGCGTGCGCACGGACGACCAGCGGTGCGACGACGCCGGACGCGGCCACGCGTGGTACTTCCTGCCGGAGGAGGGGCGCGTCCCGGCCCGCGGCGGGACCGCCCGGGGCGGGACGTTCACCAGGCCGCCCGGGCAGCTCCTGCGCGCACGGGCCGCGGGCGGAAAGGGCTCCGCCGTCTCTTTCTCCGACCTGGAGGACCGTTTCGAGATCTGCGTGCGGAGAGCCGACAGGATCCGGTTCTCCGACGCCCGGTGCGAGGACGGGCGGTCCGGTTTCGCCTGGTACTACATAAGACTCGACGGACGCGCCCCGGCGGTGGGGAAACGGGCGGAGAAAGGCTCGTTCCGCGAGCCGTACGGTGACACCTACCGTGCCGCCGGGAAAGGCGGATCCGGGGGCCGGGCCGCGCTCGACCACGAAGACGGCGAGTACGCCTACGACTACGAGGAGGAGGCCGGGGACGGGCCCGGTGACACCGCAGGGCCCGGTGACGACGGCGGCACCGCCGTCTCGAACGGCACCGGATGCCGGTCCGGCTGCGGCGGCACCGGCTCCCGGCCCCGGACGGGCGGCAGGTCGGGCCGGCGCTGACCGGTCACGGGCGCCGGATCCGGGTCAGCCCTCGCGCCATCCGCCGGAGGCGAGGGCGCCGGAGGCCTGCGGGCCCATGAGCGTCATGCCGCCGTCCACGAACAGGGACGCGCCGGTGACGTAGGAGGAGGAGGGCCCCGCCAGGAAGGCGATGACGGCGGCGACCTCGCGGGCGTCGCCGGGCCGGTCGATCGGGTATCCGGGCCGGCTGCCGGGCCGCGGCGGCCGGTCCTCCTGCCCCGTCATCGGGGTGGCGATCTCCCCCGGCGCGACGGTGTTCACCGTGATCCCGTACGGTGCCAGCTCCAGCGCCAGCACCCGGCTCAGCATCCGCAGGCCGCCCTTGGCCGCGCAGTACGGCCCGGAGCCGATCCGGGGATACTCCTCGTGCACGCTGGTGACGCTGACGATGCGGCCGCCGCGGCCCGCGTCGATCATGCGGCGGGCGGCCCGCTGGGCGCACAGGAACGCACCGTCCAGGTCCACCGAGAGCACCGAGCGCCACTGCCGGAAGTCCATCCGCAGCACGGGGGTGCTGCTGCCGGTCCCGGCGTTGTTGACCAGGACCCCGAGGCCGCCGAGTTCGTCGGCGAGCTCGTCCACCACCGCGGCGGCCCGTTCCGGATCGGTCAGGTCGTGCCCGCGCACGGCCGCCGCCCGGCCTCGCTCGCGGACCTGCCGGGCGGTCTCCTCGGCGCCCTCCCGGTCGGAGTGGAAGGTGATCCCCACGTCGAAGCCCTGCTCGGCCAGGGCCACGGCGGTCGCCTCGCCGATGCCGGAGTCCGCTCCGGTGACGACCGCGACCCGGTCGTAGCCGGCGGGGGAGACGGGGGCGGGACGGATCGGTGCGTCGGCCATGGTCGTGTCCTCCAGGGTTCGCGGACGTCTCGGCGGTGGACGGGCGCGGCCGCCGGCAGGGTCCGCTCCGGCGGTGCCGCGAGCTGTGACGACTCCCCGGGAAGCGGGCCGGCAAACGGCCGCCCGACCCCCCATAACACGGCGATAGGAATCTTTTGCTACGTCTCAACGCCCCCTCCCGGCGCCTATGTTTACCTCACCCCTCACAAGGAGTGAACATGTTGAGTCACCGCTCCCTGCTCGCCGGGACCGCCCTCCTGGCCCTGTGCCTGGCCGGTACCACCACGACCGCCTCGGCGCAGTCCGCTCCCCCGCCGTCCGCGCCGGACTCCTCGATGATGGAGGCCCTCCAGCGCGACCTCGGCCTCACCGCACAGCAGGCCGCCACCCGCCTGGCCAACGAGGAGCGCGCCGCCAAGGCGGACACCGCGCTGACCGCCTCCCTCGGCGAGAGCTACGCCGGCTCCTGGCTCAACGCCGACGCCTCCCGGCTCACGGTCGCCACCACCGACTCCACCAAGGTCTCGGCGATCCTGGCCCAGGGCGCCCGCGCGAAGATCGTCAGCCGGACGCTGGAGCAGCTCAACGCCGTCAAGGACCAGATCGACCGGGCCCCGGAGGAGGCCAGGGCCGGAGCGTCCCTCTGGTACGTCGACGTCCCCACCAACACCGTCGTCATCAAGGCCGCCGACCAGGCCGCGGGTGAGGCCCTGGCCGCCGCCGCGGGCGTGGACGCCGCCGCGGTCCGGGTGGAGGCCTCCACCGAGCAGCCGCAGCCCTTCATCAACCTCGTCGGCGGCGCGGCCTACTACATCGGCTCCAGCCGGTGCAGCATCGGCTTCTCCGTCACCCGCGGCAGCACCCCCGGCTTCGTCACCGCCGGGCACTGCGGCCGGGTCGGCGCCACCACCAGCAACCCGTCCGGCACCTTCCAGGGCTCCTCGTTCCCCGGCAACGACTACGCGTGGGTCGCCACCCCCGGCCACACCCCGCAGCCGTGGGTGCGGGGCTCCGGCGGCGCCAACGTCATCGTCCGCGGCTCCACCCAGGCCGTGGTCGGCGCCTCCATCTGCCGCTCCGGCTCGACCACGGGCTGGCGCTGCGGCGTCATCCAGCAGCACAACACCAGCGTCCGCTACTCGCAGGGCACCGTCAGCGGCCTGACCCGCACCACCGTGTGCGCCCAGCCCGGCGACTCCGGCGGCTCGTTCATCTCCGGCAGCCAGGCCCAGGGCGTGACCTCGGGCGGCTCCGGCAACTGCACCGTCGGCGGCACCACCTACCACCAGCCGGTCAACGAGATCCTCTCGGCCTACGGCCTGACGCTCCGCACCGGCTGATCCCCGTCCGGGCCGGGGCGCGCCGCGCCCTTCCGGCTCCGAGGACGACACGAGGCCGCCACCGGATCCCGGTGGCGGCCTCGCCCCTTTCCCGAGGTCCCGCGAGGTCCCCGGCGTTCGCGGGACGCTCAGGAGTGCGGCGTGAACCGGCCGAAGCGTCCCTGCTGGTACAGGAGCGGGCGCAGCTCCGCACCGAGCCCGGTCCCGGTCACGAGGCCGACGACGAGGATGTGGTCGCCGATCTCCGTGGTCGAGTACGGCGTGCAGACCAGGTGGGCGGCGGTGCCGTCCAGCAGGGGCACCCCCGCCGGGCCGGGCCGCCACCGCGTCGGCGGGGCGAAGCGGTCGACGCCCCGGCGGGCGAACCGGGTCGCGAGCCCGGCCTGGTCCCCGGCCAGCACGTTGACCGCGAAGCGGTCGGCCCGGCCGAGCCAGGGCCAGGTGGTGGAGGACCGGTCCACGTAGAAGGAGACCAGCGGCGGCGCCAGGCTCACCGAGGAGAACGAGGTGGCCGTCAGGCCCACCGGGATCCCCCCGGTCTGCGCCGTCACCACGACGACCCCGGCCGCGTGGACGGCGAGCGTCCGGCGGAACCGCTCGGCGTCGACCGCCTGCTCCGGCAGCGTGTCGGTCATGCGCGTGCTCCTTCCCTCAGTACGGCCGCCGCCTGGGGGGCCACCCGGTCGGCCCAGGGGCCGAGGTGCGCGTCGAGATCGGCGAGCTGCGATTCCAGCAGCGCCAGGCCCGGCGTGGGGACAACCGCGCCCAGCTCCACCAGGAGCGGCCGCAGGTGCACCTCCACCGCCAGCGCGTGTCCGGCGTCCCCCATCACCAGCAGCGGGAGGGCGACGGTGCCGGCCAGCGCCCCGCCCGGCAGCCGGTCGAGGAAGACCTTGAGTAGCCCGGTGTAGGTGCCCTTGTAGGTGGGGCTCGCCACCACCAGCACCTCCGCCTCGGCCACCTGCTCCAGCGCGATCTCCACGGCGGCCGACGCCCCGGGTGCGAGCAGCTGCGGCGCCGCCGCCGCCAGGTCCACGATCTCGCCGGGGCCGTCGAGTCCGAGGCGCCCGGCGACCGTCTCGGCGGCCCGGACCGCCGCGTCGTATGTGCGCGACCCGCCGCGCGGGTTGCCCACCAGGGTCACGATGCCGCTCACCGGCGTGCTCCTCTCTCCCGTTCCCGCCGCGTGCCCGCGGCTCCCGTCCGCCTCCGCCACGCGCTCACGAGGCCGCCGCGGTCCGCCGCGCGTGGCGGGAGGCGGGGCGGACCAGCCCGTAGTTCTCCCGGAGGGTCCGGCCCTCGTACTCGGTGCGGAACAGCCCGCGGGCCTGCAGGACGGGCACGACGTGGTCGACGAAGTCCTCCAGCCCGCTCGGCAGGAGGGGCGGCATGACGTTGAAGCCGTCGGCCGCCCCGCCGGTGAACCACTCCTCGATCCGGTCGGCGATCTGCTCGGGGGTCCCGGTGACCACGCGGTGGCCCCGGCCCCCGGCCAGGCGGCCGATCAGCTCGCGGAGGGTCAGCCGCTCGCGGCGGGCGAGGTCGGTGACCAGCTTGAGGCGGCTCTGCTGCCCCTCGGTCGCCTGGGGGACGTCGGGCAGGGGCGCGTCGAGCGGATGGCCGGTCAGGTCCACGCCGAGCAGGTTCGACAGCTGCTGCACACCGTAGGCGGGGACGATCAGGTCTTCGAGCTCCTTCTCCAGCCGGAGCGCCTCGCGCTCGGTGGAGCCGATGATCGGCGAGATGCCGGGCAGGACGAGCAGCTCGTCGGCGTGCCGGCCGTACCGGGCCAGGCGGCCCTTGATGTCGGCGTAGAAGGCGCGGCCCTCGGCGAGGGTCTGCTGGGCGGTGAAGACCGCCTCGGCGAAGCGGGCGGCGAACTCCTTGCCGTCCTCCGACGAGCCGGCCTGCACCAGCACCGGGTGGCCCTGCGGGGGGCGGGAGGTGGTCAGCGGGCCGCGCACCCGGAAGTGGGCGCCGGCGTGGTCCAGGGCGTGGATCTTGCCGGTGTCGGCGTACTCGCCGGCGCGGCGGTCGGCCAGGATCGCGTCGTCCTCCCAGCTGTCCCAGAGCGCGGTGGCGACCTCGACGAACTCCGCCGCCCGGGCGTAGCGGTCGGCGTGGGCGGGGCGCTCCCTGCCGAAGTTGTGCGCCTCGGCCTCGCCCGCCGAGGTGACGATGTTCCAGCCGGCCCGGCCGCCGCTGATGTGGTCCAGCGAGGCGAACGCGCGGGCCAGGTGGAACGGCTCGTTGTAGGTGGTGGAGGCGGTCGCGATCAGGCCGATGCGCTCGGTCACGGCGGCCAGCGCGGACAGCAGGGTGAGGGGTTCGAGGCCGGCGAGCGCGTTGTGCCGGACGTTGCCGTGCAGGGCCAGTCCGTCGGCCAGGAAGACCGAGTCCAGCTTGCCCCGCTCGGCGGTCCGGGCGAGGTGCTGGTAGTGCCGGACGTCGGTGACGCGGGCCGGTTCGGTGCGCGGGTGCCGCCAGGCGGCCTCGTGGTGGCCGACGCCCATGAGGAAGGCGTTCAGCCGGAGCTTTCGGGCAGGCGTGCGGGCGGTCATGAGGCGGTGGTCCTCCACGTCGAGAATCGGCGCTCCAGGCGGACGAGGAGCAGGTTGAACAGCAGGCCGAGCACGGAGATGGTGATGATCCCGGCGTACATGTCGGGCACCCGGAAGTTGAACTGGGCGGCGTTGATGAGATAGCCGAGGCCGGCCTTGGCGCCGACCATCTCGGCGGCGATGAGCACGAGGATGGAGGCGGCCCCCGCCAGCCGGACGCCGGTGAAGACGGTCGGGACCGCGGCGGGCAGGATCACCTTCTGGAAGAGCCGGAGCGGGGGCAGCCCCATCGAGCGGGCCGACTTGACCAGCAGCGGGTCCACCCCGCGGACCCCGGCGATCGTGTTGAGCAGGATCGGCCAGGCGCAGGCGTAGACGATGATCGAGACCTTGGAGGTCTCGCCGAGCCCGAGGACCAGCGTGAAGACCGGGAGCAGGGCCAGCGCCGCGGTGTTGCGGAACAGCTCCAGCACCGGGTCGAGCAGCTCGGCGACCGGCCGGTACCAGCCGATGAGCAGGCCGAGCGGCACGGTCACCGCGACCGCCAGCGTGAACCCGGCCAGCGACCGCAGGAGACTGGCCTGCAGGTGCTCGACGAGCTGCCCGGACAGCAGCAGGTCCCACCAGGCGGCCAGGACCTGCGACAGCGGTGTCAGGAACGTCGGGTCGACGACCTCCAGCCGGGGCAGGGACTCCCAGAGCGCCGCCAGGACGGCCAGGGCCGCCGTCCGGCGCAGCAGCGCGGACGCGCCGCGCAGCACCGCCGGGCGCCGTCCGGCGCCGCGCGCGGCGGGGGCCGCGGCGGACGCGGTCGAGCCCGGGGCGGGAACCTCGCGGGCCGGGACCGCGGGCGCCTCGCCGGGACCGGGCGGGGCGACAGGGGCGACAGCGGCCGGAGCGACGGCGGCCGTGCGGGAGGTGCTAGCCAACGGAGGCCACCTCCTCCACGGCCGCGGGGGCGGTCTCGGCGCGCAGCAGACTCCAGATCGTGTGGCGGTACTCGCCGAACGCCGGGTCGGCCCGCAGATCGCCCTCGCGGGAGTCGAAGGAGACGCCGACGACCTGCTTGATCCGCCCCGGCCTGGAGGTCATGACCGCGACGCGCTGGCCGAGGTAGACGGCCTCGTCGATGCCGTGGGTGATGAAAACGATCGTCTTGCCGGTCTTCTCCCAGATCCGCAGCAGCTCCTCCTGGAGCGACTCGCGGGTCTGCGCGTCCAGCGCGGCGAACGGCTCGTCCATCAGCAGGACCTCCGGATCGAACGCCAGGCTGCGGGCGATGGCCACCCGCTGGCGCATGCCACCGGACAGCTCGTGCGGGTAGCGGTCCCCGAACCCGCTCAGGCCGACCAGGTCGAGGTGGTGCCGGGCCCGCTCGGCGCGCTCGCGGCGCGGTACGGCCTTCGCCTCCAGCCCGAACTCGATGTTGCCCAGGGCGGTGCGCCAGGGCAGGAGCGCGTACTGCTGGAAGACGACCCCGCGGTCGAGGCCGGGCCCGTCGACGGGCGCGCCGTCGAGGAGGATCCGGCCGGCGGTCGGCTCGGTCAGGCCCGCGAGCAGGTCCAGGAGGGTGGACTTGCCGCAGCCGCTGGGGCCGACGAGGGTGAGGAACTCCCCCTCCCGCACGTCGAGGTCCACGCCGTCCAGGGCGGTGAAGGTCCGTCCGCCGCGGACCGCGAACGTCTTGCCCACCCCCTCGAAACGGATCTTCATCACTTGCCTCCGAACGGGTTGTAGGCGTTGGTGAACAGGTCCTCGGCCTTGACCTGGCCGGGTTCCAGCTCGCCCTCGCGCTCCAGCCAGCCGATCCAGGTCCGGAACTCCCCGGCGTCGATCACGCCGCCCCTGTTGGCGACGCCGCTGCTCTTCCAGTAGGTGACGGTCGTGTCGTCCTCGTTCCGGCCGCGCCCGGCGATGATCTTCTTGTAGGCGGCGACGACCTCCTCGCGCGGGCGGGTCTGCGTCCACTCGACGGCCTTGGCGAAGGCCTCGACGAACTTCCTGGTGGTCTGCGGGTTGTCCGCGATGAACTTCTCGGTGAGCACGACGCTGCCGGCGGTGAAGGGGCCGAACAGGTCGATGTCCTTGAACAGGGGGCGCAGGCCGCCGCGCTCCAGTGCCTTGTCGCGCAGGATGCCGTTGAGCGCGGCCACGTCGATCTGGCCCTGGCGCAGGGCCTGCTCGGTGTTGACCGGCGGCACGACGACCAGCTCGACCTGCTTGATCTCCTCGGGGGTCAGGCCGCCGCGCTTGAGGTACTCCTTGAGCGCGGCCTCCAGGTGGGCGCCGAGGGTGTTGACGCCGATCTTCTTGCCGATCAGGTCGCGGGGGCCCTTGATCGGCGAGTCCTCGGTCACGAAGTAGCCGACGTAGCTGTCGGCGTCGCTGCCGTAGTAGCCGATCACGGCCTTGATCGGCGCTCCGGCGGCGGCGAGCTTGGCGATGGCGCCGTTGAACGCGCCGCCGAAGTCGGTCTGCCCGGTGGCGGCGGACTGGATGTCCTGGGGGCCGGAGATGGTGTTGCCGACCCACTTGAGCTTGACGGGGGCGAGATAACCGAGGTGCTCGGCCAGCTCGGGGAAGGTGACGGCTCCGACGCTGCCCTGGTAGCGCAGCTCCAGGGTCTCGGGCCCGCCGGGTCGGGAGGCGGCCTGCGCGCCGCAGCCGGCCAGGGAGCCGGCCAGCAGCGCGGAGAGAAGGACACGTCTGGTTCTGATCACGGGAATGGTCCTCACGGGGAATCCGGGCGCGCTCGCGCCTGGCGGCGGGCACCCGGCCGTTGACAGGGATCTCACATCGATGGGGGCGGCGGCATGGGCGTCGGCGGCCATGCCGGGGACGGCGTTCGCGTCAGCTCGTGATCACAGACATTGCGCGCTGACGACGCGGCAGAAGTCCACGTGCGCGCAACGGGTCAGGTAGAGGCCCATGCCCAAGAAGGTACGCACCCCCCGCACGCAAGTCAACATTACCTACTGGTTTTCCATGAAATAGGCCGACGGACCCGGCCCGGGCCCGCCGACACCGGCTCAGCCGACTCCGCGGCGCCCCGCGCCGCCCACGGTCACCCCTCCGGCGCGTGCCGACGGTTCCATTCACCCCTCCGGCACCCCGCGCCGCCCCCGCTCACCCCTCCGGCGCACGCCGGGGCACCCGGCCCGCGCCGGTCACGCCGGGTGCCACAGGTCGGGCGCGCCCGCGCTGCGGCGGAGCCGCCCCCGCTCCTCCAGCCAGACCAGGTGCGCCAGGGTCTCGTTGGTGGCCGCCCGCCGCATGTGCGCCGGGATGGTCTCCCACGGCCGCGACCAGGTCAGCCGGGTGGCCGTCTCCCAGCAGCTGATCCCGCCGGCCCCGCCGACCACCGCCTCGATCTCGGCCAGCCGTGCGGCGTGGTGGGCCACCACGCGGTCGACCCGCTCGGCCAGTTCCAGGAACCGGTACTCGTGTGCGGGCAGCACCTCGTCCACGTCGAGCTTGCCCACCGCGGCCAGCGAGTCGAGGTAGTCGGCCAGCGGGTCGGGCGTCGACTGCGGGTGCACCGCCACGATCGGCGTGATCTTCGCCAGCACGTGGTCGCCGGAGAACAGCAGCCGCCGCTCCCGCTCGGCGAAGCACAGATGCCCCGGCGAGTGGCCGGGCGTCCAGATCGCGTGCAGGTCCCAGCCGGGCAGGTCGAGGCGGTCGCCGTCCTCGATCAGCCGGTCGGGCCCGGCCATGCTCACGAACTGCCGGATCATCATCGAGGCCCCGGCCAGCTCCTCCACGGTCGCCTCCGGCACCCCGGAGCGCTCCAGCAGCAGCCGCTCGCGCTCCACCAGCGCGTCGACCGCCTCGGGGTCGTAGCGGCCGTGGATCAGGGCGGCGTCCGCCGGGTGCAGGCCGATCCAGGCCCCGGAGACCTCGCGGACGCGCCCGGCCAGTCCGTAGTGGTCGGGGTGGATGTGGGTGACCAGGACCGCCTCGACGTCGGTCATCTCGTAGCCTGCGGTCCTCAGCCCGGCGGCGAGCGCGCCGTACGCCTCGTCGGTGTTCCAGCCCGCGTCCACCAGCGCGACCCCGCCGGGCAGTTCGAGCGCGTAGACCAGCACGTAGCGCAGGGGGATGGGCAGCGGCACCGGGATCGACCACAGGCCCGGCCGGACCCGCTCCACCTCCGGCAGCGCCCCGCTCCGCCACGCCTCGCGCTGGGCCTCGCTGGCCGGCGTCACCGCCCGGCCCGCCCGCCCGGAACCTCCGCCCGCCCCCGCGGCCGCCTCCGCCGCGGGCCGCGCGCCCGCTCCGGGGACCGCGCCCGCGTCCGGCGCCGAGGTCTCCGCTCCGCCCGGGTTCGTTCCGCTCGCCACTGGTCCCCCTCATGTCCGGCCCGCCGGCCCCGCCGTCTCCGCGGCCGCCCCGGGCACCACTCGTCGGTCCCGATTCTGCCCGCTGGGCCGAATTATGTTCTACTCCGGGGGCCGGCGATCCGGCGCCCAGCGTCCCATACGGTCGAAATATGAAGCTCGAACGTGAGATCGCCTCCGACGGGCGCTTCGTCCGCCAGGCCAACCGGTTCACCGACCTGATCGAGGAGGGCGGCCCGCACCCGCCCGAGCCCGGCCGCTACCAGATCTACGCCTCCTACGCCTGCCCGTGGGCGCAGCGCGCGCTCATCGTCCGCGAGCTGCTCGGCCTCCAGGACGTCGTCGGCGTGACGATCGTGGACCCGATCAGGGACGACCGCGGCTGGCGCATGCCCGGCGGCGACCCGGTCACCGGGGCCGAGTTCCTCTCCGAGCTCTACCTCGCCACCGACCCCGGCTACCGGGGCCGCTACACCGTTCCCTGCGTCTGGGACCGTACGGCGGAGCGGCTGGTCACCAACGACTACCCGCAGATCACGCTCACCCTGGAGACGGCCTTCGCGCCCTGGCACGCCGAAGGCGCCCCGGACCTGTACCCGGCGGCGCTGCGCGGGGAGATCGACGCCCTCAACGACGTGGTCTTCCACGGCCTGAACAACGGCGTCTACAAGGCCGGCTTCGCCACCTCCCAGGAGGCCTACGACGAGGCGGTCGTGAAGGTCTTCGACACGCTCGGCATGCTGGAGGAGCGGCTGTCGGACGGCCGGCCGTACCTGCACGGCGAGGCGCCGACCGAGAGCGACGTGCGGACCTACACGACGCTCGCCCGGTTCGACGCGGTCTACCACTCGCACTTCAAGTGCGGGATCCGGCGCCTGGTCGACCACCCGGCGCTGTGGGCCTACGCCCGCCGCCTGTACGCGATCCCGGCCTTCCGCGACACCACCGACTTCGACCACATCAAGCGGCACTACTACGTGACGCAGACGAACATCAACCCCACCGGGATCGTGCCGCAGGGTCCCGAGATCGACTGGACGGCCCCCTGACGCGCCGGGCGGGCCGCGCGACCCGCCGGGCGCCGGAGCACGCGGTGAAAGTTTCATCCGACAAAACGGACATCGGGCCGGTCAGCCGGGAGATCGTCGCGCCGGGCCGTTGACGGGGCGGTAACCCGCTGGAAACAATCGGTGCACCCTGTCCGTGGGAGCGCTCCCATACGGTCGTGTCACCCTTCCGAGAAGGACCCCCCGTGATCAGACCACCCGCCTGGCTCGCTCTGTCCCTGTCCACCGCCCTGGCCGCCACCGCGCTGGCCCTGGCCCCCTCGCCCGCCGCCGCGGAACCCGCGGAGGGGCCGGAGCAGATCGTCAACGGCACCTTCGACACCGGCACGGCCCCCTGGTGGAGCACCGCCAACACCGCGCTCGAACACGACGACGGCCGGCTCTGCGCCGACGTCCCCGGCGGCACCGCCAACCCGTGGGACGTCATCATCGGCCAGAACGACATCGCCCTGGCCAAGGACGAGACCTACGCCTTCTCGTTCTCCGGCACGGCCTCCCCCGGCCGGGTCGCCAAGGCCCTCATCCAGCTCCCGGTCGACCCGTGGACCCAGTTCCTGGCGGTCAACCCCGAGCTGAGCGTGTCGGGCAACGACTATTCCTACACGTTCACCTCGCCCGTGGACCTGCCGAACGCCCAGGTGGTGTTCCAGGTCGGCGGCAGCGAGACCCCCTGGAGGTTCTGCGTGGACGACGTCTCGCTCAAGGGCGGGGCCGAGCCCGAGGTCTACGTCCCCGACACCGGCCCCCGCGTCCGGGTGAACATGGTCGGCTACCTGCCCGGCGGCCCGAAGAAGGCCACCCTGGTCACCGAGAAGACCGAGCCGGTCGCCTGGAGGCTGGAGCGCGACGGCGAGACGGTGGCCGAGGGCGAGACCACGCCCCGCGGCGTGGACGCCAGCTCCGGCCAGAACGTGCACTCGATCGACTTCGGCTCGGTCGAGGCCGCCGGCACCGGCTACACCCTCACCGCCGACGGTGAGACCAGCCGCCCGTTCGACATCGCCGACGACCTGTACGGCGGGCTGAAGACCGACGCGCTGAAGTTCTACTACACCCAGCGCAGCGGCATCGAGATCCGCGACGACCTGCGCCCCGGGTACGGCAGGCCCGCCGGCCACCTCGGCGCCGCCCCCAACCAGGGCGACACCGAGGTCCCGTGCCAGCAGGGCGTGTGCGACTACACCCTCGACGTGCGGGGCGGCTGGTACGACGCCGGCGACCACGGCAAGTACGTCGTCAACGGCGGCATCTCCGTCCACCAGGTCATGTCGGTCTTCGAACGCGCCAAGGCCGACGGCACGCACCGCGACGGCGACCTGGACATCCCCGAGAGCGGCAACGGCGTGCCCGACGTCCTCGACGAGGCCCGCTGGGAGCAGGAGTTCCTGCTGAGGATGCAGGTCCCCGAGGGCAGGCCGCACGCCGGCATGGTCCACCACAAGATCCACGACGCGGCCTGGACCGGCCTGCCGCTCCTGCCCCACCTCGACCCGCAGAAGCGCGAGCTGCACCCGGTCTCCACCGCCGCCACCCTCAACCTGGCGGCCACCGCCGCCCAGGCGGCCCGGCTCTTCGCGCCCTATGACGCCGAGTTCGCCGCCCGGAACCTGCAGGCCGCGCGCAGGGCGTGGGCCGCGGCCAAGGCCGACCCGGCCCGCTACGCCGACCCCGCCGACGGGGTGGGCGGCGGCGCCTACAACGACAACGACGTGACCGACGAGTTCTACTGGGCCGCCGCCGAGTTGTACATCACCACCGGCGAGAAGGAGTTCAGGGACTTCGTGCTGGCCTCCCCGCACCACACCGCCGACATCTGGCGCGAGCGGGGCTTCGACTGGGGCAACACCGCCCAGCTCGGCAGGCTCCAGCTGGCGGCCGTGCCCAACGGCCTGCCGGACCGCGCCCGGGTGCGCGCCTCGGTGCTGGAGGGCGCCGACAAGTATCTGGCGGTGCAGGAGGCCCACCCGTACGGCCTGCCGTACAACCCGCCGGACTTCGACTGGGGCTCCAACAACCTCATCCTGAACAACATGGTCGTGATGGCCGTCGCCCACGACATCAGCGGCGAGGCGAAGTACCGCCGGGGCGTGCTGGAGGGCATGGATTACATCCTCGGCCGCAACGCGCTCAACCAGTCCTACGTGACCGGCTACGGCGAGGTCGCCGCCAAGAACCAGCACAGCCGCTGGTACGCCCGCCAGCTCGACCCGTCCCTGCCCAACCCGCCGAAGGGCACCCTGTCCGGCGGCCCCAACTCCGCCATCCAGGACCCGGTCGCCCAGGCCAAGCTGCGGGGCTGCAAGCCGCAGTTCTGCTACATCGACGACATCGAGTCCTGGTCCACCAACGAGCTGACCATCAACTGGAACGCCCCGCTGGCCTGGATCGCCTCCTTCCTCGCCGACCCGCTCCCGGCGGGCGACGTCAAGGTGACCTACACCAACCACGGCCAGTGGCCGGAGGGCTTCAACACCCAGGTCACCATCACCAACACCGGCAAGAAGGCGATCGAGGGCTGGACGCTGCGCTGGTCCTTCCTCGGCGGCCAGCGGGTGCGCCGGCACTGGAACGCCGAGCTGTCCCAGGACGGGGCGGCCGTGACGGCGAAGAACGAGCGCCACAACCGCGTCATCAAGCCCGGCGCCTCGGTCACCTTCGGCTTCATCGGCGCCGAGGCCCCCGGTCCCAACCCCAAGCCGGAGCGCTTCGTCTTCAACGGAACGCTCGCCCGGTGAGCCTCCCCGGCGGGCCCCTCCCCGGGGAGGCCCCGCGGATCCGGCGGGACCCCGCCTGACGGCCCCGCCGGATCCGGGCGGGGCGCCGGGGCGGCCGCACTCCTCCGGCGGCTGCCCCGCCCGCTCCCCCGGGCCGGGGTCCTGCGCCCTACCGCGCCGGGCGCAGGACCCCGCGCCGCCCTCGGCGGCGGTCCCGGCCGTAAACTGACCGGCGTGATCGAGGACATCTGGGTGGACAGGTCCGTCGCCGAGCTCAGGCCGGACTTCGCGGTGCTGGCCATGGGCGTGTACGGCCTGCGCAACGGGCCGAGCGACGACCGGTCCCGGGCGTGGCTGGCCGAGGCTGCCGACCGGGCGGTGGCGGTGGACGACCCCAGGGTCGAGGCGTGGCGGCAGGCGTACCGGGCCTTCGGCGCCAAGCCGCAGCGGACCCGGCCCTCGGTGGACGCGCTGGTGCGGCGGATGCCGCTGCCGGAGATCAACCTGGTGGTGGACGCCTACAACGTGGTCAGCGTCACCCGCGGCCTGCCGATCGGCGGCGAGGACCTGACTCGCTACGAGGGCCCGGCCCGGCTGGTCCGGGCGGCCGGCGACGAGCCGTTCGAGGTCGTCGAGAAGGGCGCGCCGGCGATCGACCACCCGGAGATCGGCGAGGTGGTCTGGCGGGACGACCGGGGCGTCACCTGCCGCCGGTGGAACTGGCGGCAGTGCGTGCGGACCCGGATCACCGAGGAGACCTCCGACGCGCTCTTCCTGCTGGAGCGGCTGGCCCCCATGTCGCTGGAGGAGCTGCGGGCGGCCGGCGACGAGCTGACCGTCCTGCTGGAGGAGATCACCCCCGGGCTGCACGTGGAGACCCGGCTTATCACCGCGGCGCCGGAGGAGACGGCCTGACGGCGGTGCGGGCCACCCGTCATCCCACCGTCATCCCACCGCCGCCTCGGCGTCGCCCTCCCGTCACCTCGGCGCCACCCCCCGAGAGTGACCGGTTTGAGGGGTTATGAGAGGATCGCGTGGGGGGTTGCGGCCGGAATGGCGCAGGCCCGAGTCCAGGAGAGTAGCCTTGGACAGGTTCTCTTAATCAACGCCGATCTGCGGAAGAGGGCGATTTCCGCCGTGTCGTCTGAGTCGTCGCGGACAAACCCGCTGGCAGCCTTTGGTCAGAACGAATGGCTTGTCGACGAGCTGTACCAGAAGTACCTCCAGGACCCCGAGTCGGTGGACCGGGCCTGGTGGAACTTCTTCGCTGACTACACCCCTGATTCCGGGTCCGGCAGAGCCGCGGCCCAGGGGGCGGCCACCGCCGCTCCCCCGACCCCCGCCACGGCCCCGGCGACCCCGGCCGCCGCGACGACCACCCCCACCCCCACCCCCACCCCCGAGGCTCCCGCGGCCCCGGCGGCCCCGGCCGCCGCGAAGGCCCCGGTGGCCAAGCCCAAGCAGGAGACGCAGTTGCCCGCCGGTGCCGAGGAAGTCCGACTCCGTGGTGCGGCCGCCAGGACCGCCGCCAACATGGAGGCCAGCCTCGTCGTGCCGACGGCCACCAGCGTGCGGGCCGTGCCGGCGAAGCTGCTCATCGACAACCGCATCGTGATCAACAACCACCTGTCGCGCGGCCGCGGCGGCAAGGTGTCGTTCACGCACCTGATCGGTTTCGCGGTCGTGCGGGCCCTGGCGGCCCTGCCGGAGATGAACCACTCCTACGCCGAGGTCGACGGCAAGCCGGTGCTGGTCAAGCCCGAGCACGTCAACCTGGGCCTGGCCATCGACATCTCCAAGGGCGGCACCCGCCAGCTCCTGGTCCCGTCGATCAAGGCCTGCGAGCAGATGAACTTCCGCCAGTTCTGGACCGCGTACGAGGACGTCGTGCGCAAGGCCAGGGCGGGCAAGCTCACCGTCGAGGACTTCGCGGGCACCACGATCTCGCTGACCAACCCGGGCACCATCGGCACCGTGCACTCGGTGCCGCGCCTGATGCCGGGCCAGGGCGCGATCATCGGCGTCGGCGCGATGGAGTACCCCGCCGAGTACCAGGGCGCCTCCCCCGAGACCCTCTCCCGCCTGGCGGTGAGCAAGGTCATGACCCTCACCAGCACCTACGACCACCGGATCATCCAGGGCGCCCAGTCGGGCGACTTCCTGCGCCAGATCCACCGGCTCCTGCTGGGCGAGGAGGGCTTCTACGACGAGGTCTTCGAGTCGCTCCGCATCCCCTACGAGCCGGTCCGCTGGGTCCAGGACATCTCGACCACGCACGACGACGACGTGGCCAAGTCCGCCCGCGTGCTGGAGCTGATCCACGCCTACCGGGTCCGCGGCCACCTGATGGCCGACACCGACCCGCTGGAGTACAAGCAGCGCAAGCACCCCGACCTCGACATCAAGTCGCACGGGCTGACCCTGTGGGACCTGGAGCGGGAGTTCGCCACCGGCGGCTTCGGCGGCAAGCCGCTGATGAAGCTCCGCGACATCCTCGGCGTGCTGCGCGACTCCTACTGCCGCACCATCGGCGTGGAGTACATGCACATCCAGAACCCCGAGGAGCGGGCCTGGATCCAGGAGCGGGTGGAGCGCCCGCATGCCAAGCCCGCCCGCGAGGAGCAGCTGCGCATCCTGGAGCGGCTCAACACCGCCGAGGCGTTCGAGACGTTCCTGCAGACCAAGTACGTCGGGCAGAAGCGCTTCTCGCTGGAGGGCGGCGAGTCGCTGATCCCGCTGGTCGACTCGGTGCTCTGCGCCGCCGCCGAGGACGACCTCGACGAGGCCGTCATCGGCATGGCCCACCGCGGCCGCCTCAACGTGCTGGCCAACATCATCGGCAAGTCCTACGGCCAGATCTTCGGCGAGTTCGAGGGCAACATCGACCCGCGGACCGCGCACGGCTCCGGCGACGTGAAGTACCACCTGGGCGCCACCGGCGACTTCGTCTCGCCGGACGGCTCCAAGATCAAGGCCTCGGTCGTGGCCAACCCGTCCCACCTGGAGACGGTCGACCCCGTCCTGGAGGGCATCGTCCGCGCCAAGCAGGACCTGCTGGAGCGCGGCGAGGAGGGCTTCACCGTCCTGCCGCTGCTCATCCACGGCGACGCGGCCTTCGCCGGCCAGGGCGTGGTGGCCGAGACCCTCAACCTGTCGCAGCTGCGCGGCTACCGCACCGGCGGCACCGTGCACATCGTGGTCAACAACCAGGTCGGCTTCACCACCAGCCCGGCCAGCTCCCGCTCCAGCGTGTACGCCACCGACGTCGCCCGGATGATCCAGGCTCCGATCTTCCACGTCAACGGGGACGACCCCGAGGCCGTGGTCCGGGTCGGCCGCCTGGCCTTCGAGTACCGCCAGGCGTTCCGCAAGGACGTGGTGATCGACCTCATCTGCTACCGGCGGCGCGGCCACAACGAGGCCGACAACCCCAGCTTCACCCAGCCGCTGATGTACGACCTGATCGACGCCAAGCGGTCCACCCGCAAGCTCTACACCGAGGCGCTGATCGGCCGGGGCGACATCACGGTGGAGGAGGCCGAGAGCGCGCTCCGCGACTACCAGGCCAAGCTGGAGAACGCCTTCGCCGAGACCCGCGAGGCGACCAAGGAGGACCGGGCCGGCGAGCTGGCCCGCCCGGCGGACCTGGAGGCCATCCCCTGGTCCCACGAGGACACCCCGACGGGCGTCAGCGAGGAGACGATCAAGCGGATCGTCGACACGCAGCTCAACCTGCCGGAGGGCTTCACCGTCCACCCGCGCCTGCTCCCGGTGATCCAGCGCCGCGGCCAGATGGTCGCCGAGGACCGCATCGACTGGGGCATGGGCGAGACCCTGGCCTTCGGCTCGCTGCTGATCGACGGCCACCCGGTCCGCCTGGTCGGCCAGGACTCCCGGCGCGGCACCTTCGTGCAGCGGCACGCGGTGCTCGTGGACCGCGTCACCGGCGAGGAGCACACGCCGCTCAAGGCGTTCAACCAGGGCACCACGAAGTTCTACGTCTACGACTCGCTGCTCAGCGAGTACGCCGCGCTCGGCTTCGAGTACGGCTACAGCGTGGAGCGCCCGGACGCCCTGGTCTGCTGGGAGGCGCAGTTCGGCGACTTCGTCAACGGCGCCCAGTCCGTCATCGACGAGTACATCACCGCGGGCGAGCAGAAGTGGGGCCAGCGCTCCAGCGTGACCCTGCTGCTGCCGCACGGCTACGAGGGCCAGGGTCCGGACCACTCCTCCGGCCGCATCGAGCGCTTCCTGCAGATGTGCGCCCAGGACAACATGACCGTGGCCCAGCCGACGCTCCCGGCCAACTACTTCCACCTGCTGCGCTGGCAGACGAAGTCGAACCGGCGCCGCCCGCTGGTCGTCTTCACGCCCAAGTCGCTGCTGCGACACAAGGCGGCGGTCTCGCCGGTCTCCGACTTCACCTCCGGCTCGTTCAAGCCGGTCATCGGCGACACCACGGTGGACCCGGCGGGCGTGCGCACGGTCGTGCTCTGCTCCGGCAAGATCTACTACGACCTGGCCGCGGCGCGCGACGCGCAGGGCCGCAGTGACGTGGCGATCGTCCGGCTGGAGCGGCTCTACCCGTTCCCGGCGAACCCGCTCACGGCCGAGCTGGACCGCTACGGCGACGTCGAGCTGATCTGGGCGCAGGACGAGCCGGCCAACATGGGCCCGTGGCCGTTCCTGACGCTCAAGATGGCGGAGAACCCGCTGGTGTTCGGCGGCCGGCCGATCAAGCGGGTCTCGCGCAAGGCCAACTCGTCCCCGGCCACCGGCTCGCACTCCACGCACGAGGCGGAGCTGCGCCAGATCCTGGCCGAGATCTACGGCGGCTGACCCGTACGGCTCCGCGGAGCCGTACGGGCCTTGTTCGAGGATCATCCGGAGGGTCCCCCGCAGCACGCTGCGGGGGACCCTCCGCTGTCAGGAGGAGAGGCGATGTACTTCACCGACCGGGGCATCGAGGAGCTCGTCACCCGCCGCGGCGAGGAGGAGGTCAGCATGACCTGGCTGGCCGAGCGGCTGCGCGAGTTCGTGGACCTGAACCCCGACTTCGAGATCCCGGTGGACCGGCTGGCCACCTGGCTGGCCCGGCTGGACGACGACGAGGAGTAGGCCTTCCGGCGGGGCGGTCCGCCGGGGCCTTCCGCCGGGGGGCGCCCGGTCCGCCGGGGCACTTCCGCCCGGGTGCGGGGACCACCCGGAGGCCAAACGAGATATATCTTGACCTACCGCATGACGCGACATATCGTGTCTTCACGAGGAGGTCGCAGACATGCGCGAATGGACCATCGACGAACCCCGGCAGCTGACGTTCGATCCGGTGAGCCTGCTGAACGTACGGATCGTGGCGGGCAGGCTCGCGGTGCTGGCCAGCGACGGCCCGCCCGCCTTGGAGGTCACCGAGGTCGGCGACCGGCCGCTGCTCGTGACGCACGACGCCGACGGCGCGCTCACCGTCACCTACGAGGACCTCACCTGGAACAACCTGCTCAACTGGCTGCGCCCCGGACACCGGGAGAGCGTGCTGACGCTGACCGTGCCGAAGGACTGCCCGGTCAACGCCGGGGTGGTCTCCGCCTCGGCCGTCGTCGCCGGTTTCGAGGGCCGGACGGCCGTCAAGAGCGTCTCCGGCGAGATCGTGCTCGACGGGGTGAGCGGCGAGGTCCACGCCGACACCGTCTCCGGCGCGGTGGAGAGCCGCAGCCTGGTCGGCGACCTGTCCTTCAAGAGCGTCTCGGGCGACCTGACCGTCGCCCGGGGCACGCCCCGCCGCCTGAAGGCCACCACCGTCTCCGGCCGGATCACCGCCGACCTGGAGCTCCCGCCGACCGGCCACGTGACGCTGAACAGCGTCTCCGGCGAGATCGTGGTGCGGCTCCCGCGTACGGTGGAGACCGACGTCGCGATCCGCTCCGCCTCGGGCCGGGTCAGCACCGCCTTCCCCGAGCTCGGCCAGGTGGTCCAGCCCGGCAGGAAGAGCGTCACCGGCCGCATCGGCGGAGGCATGGCGTCCGTCTCCGTCACCACCGTCTCCGCCGACGTCACGCTCCTGAAGGGAGACCCGTCATGACCGCGACCGCCCCGCACACCCCGGACGGTGCCCGGCAGCCGGGCGGGGAGGCGTCATGAGCCCCGTCTTCGGCCACGGCCGACTCCGGCTCTACCTGCTCAAGCTGCTCCAGGAGAGCCCGCGCCACGGCTACGAGGTGATCCGGCTGCTCCAGGACCGCTTCCTGGGCGTCTACTCCCCCTCGCCCGGCACGATCTACCCGCGCCTGGCCCGGCTGGAGGAGGAGGGTCTGGTCACCCACGAGGTCGTCGCCGGCAAGAAGGTCTTCACCCTCACCGAGGCGGGCCGCGCCGAGCTCGAATCGCGGCTGGACGAGCTGGCGGAGCTGGAGCAGGAGATCTCCGACTCCGTCCGCGACATCGCCCGCGAGGTCAAGGAGGACGTGCGCGAGACGGTCAGGTCCCTGCGCGAGGAGCTGACGCAGATGGCCCGCGACGTGCGGCAGAACGCCAAGCAGGAGGAGCACCGGACCGAGGACGGGTTCCGGCGCGCCAGGCGGGAGCAGAGGGCCGACTGGCGGCGGTTCAAGGACGAGTGGAAGCACGGGAGCGACCACTGGAAGCGCGAGTGGACCCGCGAGTGGCAGCGGGAGGCCGACCGCTGGAAGCACGAGTGGGAGCGCATCTGGGCCGCCGGCTTCACCGGGCACGGCTCGCCCGACGTCGACGCCCGCCTCGGTCGGATGCTGGCCGAGTTCGTCGAGGAGGTCCGCGGGAGCGCGGCCGGCGGGCGGGTGACCGAGGAGACCCTCGCCACCGCGCAGGACGCGCTCTACGAGGCCGCCCGCCGGATCCGCGACGCCCTGCGGTGATCCTCTGCGGTCCGCCCCGCCTCTGCTGAGGGCGGGGCCGCCGCTCCCCGCCCGGAGGGACGCGCCGGCACGGGACCGGAGGCGGTCCCCGCTCAGAGCGTGAAGACGATCTTCCCGAAGAGCTCTCCCCCGTGCATGGCCGCGAAGCCCTCGCGGGCCTCGGCCAGCGGGAGCGTCCGGTCGATCACCGGCCGGGTGCCGGTCTGCTCCAGGAACCGGGCCAGCCGGGCGAGCTGGTCCCGCGTCCCCATCGTCGAGCCGACCACGGACAGCTGCAGGAAGAAGACCCGGTTCAGGTCGGCCGGGGGCACCGCGCCGCTGGTCGCCCCGGAGACCACGATCCGGCCGCCCGGCCGCAGTGACTTGAGCGAGTGGGCCCAGGTGGCCTGGCCCACCGTCTCCATGACCGCGTCCACCCGCTCGGGCAGCCGGGCGCCCGGCTCGAAGACCTGGTCGGCGCCGAGCTCCAGGGCCCGCGCCCGCTTGGCCTCCGACCGGCTGGTGGCCCAGACCCGGTAGCCGCCGGCCCGACCCAGCGCGATCAGCGCGGTGGCCACGCCGCCGCCCGCCCCCTGGACCAGCACCGTCGAGCCGGGCTCCAGCCCGGCCTTGTCGAACAGCATCCGGTAGGCGGTCAGCCACGCGGTGGGCAGGCAGGCCGCCTCCTCGAACCCGAGCGCGGCGGGCTTGGGCACGAGGTTGCGCCGGGGCACGGCGACCCGCTCGGCGAAGGTGCCGTCGTGCGTCTCCGAGAGCAGGGAGCGCTTCGGGTCGAGCGTCTCGTCGGACCCGGTGCCGATCACCGAGTGCACGATGACCTCGTTGCCGTCCTCGTCGAGCCCGGCGGCGTCGCAGCCGAGCACGATGGGCAGGCGCTCCTGCCGGATGCCCACGCCCCTGAGCGTCCACAGGTCGTGGTGGTTGAGGGCGGCGGCCTTCACCGTGACGGTGGTCCAGCCGTCCGGGACCTTCGGTTCCGGGTGCTCGCCGAGCGTCAGCCCGGCGAGAGGGTTGTCGGGATCGGTCTGCGTTGCGGTTACGGCGAACATGGCCGCACCCTACGCTCCCGCCCCCTGCCGCCCGCGACCCCACCCCGCGCTCGCCCGCGCCGTGTCCCCCCGGCCATGCTCCGGCCGTGATCCGCGGCCGCGGCCCGCCGCCGTGGTCCCGGACGCGCCCCCGGCCCGCCGGGACGCCCGCGGGGCGGCTCACCAGGTCGCGACGTTCACCTGCCCGTCGGCGGCCAGGCGGACGCGCCGTCCGACGAGCTCGGCGGCCTCGGCCTCGGCGACGAGGCCGGGCTCGCGGACCACGGCGTGCGCGCGGCCCCCGCCGGGCAGGTCCACCACGAGGACACCGCGCTCGGCCGCGCCGTCCCGGCCGTGCGCGACGGTGTAGCCGGCGACGGTCGCCTCCCCGGAGCAGGTGCCGGCGATCGGCACCGGCTCGGCGACGTGCACCGGCTCGCCCGCCCCGCGCAGCATGCCGGGCCCCGCACCGCCCCGCCGGAACGCCTCACCCGGCTCGGTGGACCAGACGGCCCAGCTGTGCTTGGTCAGGTGCATGCCGACCCCGGTGACCAGGCCGTGCCCCGGCTCGGCGCGCAGCCGCTCGGCCATCGCCGCGGTGGAGTGCAGCACGTAGACGCTGACCGGGGCCCCGGCGTACGGCAGGCCGCCGGTGACCGTCAGCCCCCGCCCGTCCAGCGGGTCCAGGCCGGTGGCGGCGCAGGCCGCGCGGAGGGCGATCGCGAAGCAGCTGTAGAGGTCGAGCGCGCCGATCTCGTCCAGCCCGGTGCCCGCCCGGTCGAGGGCGTGCCGCGCGGCGGCCGCCATCGCGGGTGACCCGCCCAGCACCGGCCGGGCCGCCACCTCCCAGGTGTCCTCGGCGTAGGCCCAGCCCCGCAGGTATATCCGGCGTCCGGCGGGGACGCCGAGCCGGTCGGCGAGCCCGGAGCTGACCATGATGAGCGCGGCGGCCTGGTCGACGTCCATGAACGCCACGGTCCGCTTGGTGTACGGCCAGCCGACGAAGCGGTTGTCCGGGCCGGGGACGACCAGCTCCTCGGGGGTCCGGGCCGTGCGGTGCCAGGCGTGCGGGTTGGCGGCGGCGACGCGGCTCATCGGGGCCATCATCCGGCCCCGGTCCCGCATCTCGTCCTCGACGGACTCCCCGGCGGCCGCCCGGCGCGCGGTCTCCATGACCGGGTAGGTGTGCACCGGCAGGAAGAACTCGTGGGCCAGCTCGGCCGGGTGCGGCGGGCGCTCCCAGCCGTAGGGGGGCCTGGGGTGGGCCCGGTGGCTCCAGGCGGGCTTCTCCCCGGCCCTGCGCAGCGCCCGGCGGGTGGCGAGCGCCTCCCCTCCGGCGACCAGGGCGGCGTCCATCTCCCCGGCCGCGATCGCGGCGGCGGCGGTGCCGAGGAGCGTCTGCGGGGCCGTACCGCTCACCGCGGAGTAGGCGCGGTGGCGGGGCGCGGCCTTGAGGCGTTCGGCGAGCCGGGCGACCGGGTCGTCGTACTGCCAGGACTCGGTGTAGACGAGCTGGATCGAGTCGAGGCGCCCCAGCAGGCTGGGGACTCCGGCGTCGGCGGCGGCCCCGCGGGCGGCCAGCTCCCACAGGTCCAGCGGCTCCGGGCCCGGCTGGTCGCGGACGGTGTGCTGCGCGACACCGACGAGGCAGGGGGTGCGAGGGTCCACGCTCATGCGCCACATCCAACCAGAATGTCGTTCTGTTTGATAGTGCGGACGTGCGCCGAGTTACCGGAGAAACCTCCGCCGACGACTGGTGACGGTGATGCGCCGGATGCCTTGCAGGCCATCCCAGAGCCACCGTGAGCTGCGAGGATGCCCATCTGTTAAATGATAGCGAAAAGGCATTCAAATAACGGGATCGCATCGGACGGAACCGTCCCATGCTTTTTCCCGTCAATTCATCGCTGAACTCGTGATCGATTCAGTAGCGTTCCGATCGCTTTCCCGGCGGCGGGAGGTCCCGCCCGCCGCCGAAGACGAAAGGAGCCCCATTGAATCCCCGAGCACGGCGCCTCACCGTCCCCCTCACCGGCCTCCTCCTGGTCGCCGGAGCGATGGGCGCCACCTCCGCCGGCGCGAGCGCGGCGAGCACCCCGGCCGCCGCCGCGGCCACCGCCACGACCACCACTGCGGCCGTCACCGCGGCCCCGGAGGACGTGGTCACGTCCGCGGCGTCGGAGACCCCGACCCAGGCGGCCTCCTTCTGGTCGCCGGAGCGCATGCGCAAGGCCACCGACGCGACCGGCGCCCTCGAACTCAGCGTCAAGGGCGGCACGGCGTCCCCGGCCGCCGGGCCGGACGGCAGGGCGGGGTCCGTCCCGCCGATCGGCGCGCAGGGCAAGAGCACCAAGAGCAAGCAGGTCAACCTGCCCAACACGGTCGGCCGGGTCTTCTTCACCCTGCCCGGCGCCGACCCGAAGGACGCGAAGAGCTGGAAGTACTGCTCCGGCACCTCGGTCCAGGGCAAGTACCGCAACGTGGTCGCCACCTCGGCGCACTGCGTCTACGACGTGAAGACCAACCAGTTCTACGACAACTGGGTCTTCATCCCGTCCTACTGGGACGGGAACCAGGCCTGGGACGGCAAGAACCCGTACGGCGTCTACGCCGCCAGGTGGTTCAACGCCCACGACGACTTCGTGGTGAAGGAGGACTACGACTACGACTACGCCTTCGTCAACGTCCACTCCGGGACCAAGGTGAGCTGGGAGAAGGGCACCGACGGCAGGTGGAAGCCCGTCGTCAAGAAGGTCGGGCGGCTCGGCGACAACGTCGGCGGCCAGGGCTTCGCCTGGAACCAGAAGGTGAAGAACAAGGTCTTCTCCTTCGGCTACCCGGCCGGACCGCACCCGGACGGCGACAAGCCGTTCAGCGGGCGCACGATGAAGTGGTGCTACGGCACGACCGCTCCCATGCCCGCCGCGCCGAAGTACAACATCCAGGAGCACGCCGGCTTCAAGTGCGCCTTCACCGCGGGCGCCAGCGGCGGGCCGTTCCTGATGAAGTACAAGAGCTCCAGCCGGACCGGCTACCTGGTCGGCGTCAACAGCGTCGCCTGGGACACCGACAAGAACGACCGCTACGACCGGATCTCCTCGCCGTACTTCAACGGCGAGACCCACCAGGTCTACAAGGTCGCGGCCAACCGCTGGACCCCGTGACGCCGCGCGGGTGACGGCAGAGGTGTGACGACGGCCGGCCGCAGGCCATTCGACCGGCCGCCGCCCCCGGGGACCCGGTCCGGACGGACCGGGTCCCCTCCGCGCGCCGCCGCCCGGATCGGCTCGCACGACGCGGGACCGCGGAACGGGCGCCCGCGGGATCCCCGGCACCCGGCCCGGAGCCGGTGGTCGAACCGCGGACCGCGTCCGCCGCCCCGTCCCGGCCGCGCCTGCCGGGCGGCGCGGCACCGGAGTTGACAGCGGACCGGAGAGCGCGGACGGATGGGTTGCCTGCGGACCCCACCCGCCGGAAGTGTGGAAGGTTCCAGCCGGAGTGGGTGGAGACCTCGCGGGAGCGGTGACCCGCGCGGCGTCTGCGCAGCTCAGCACGGCCGTACGGCGCGCCGCCCGTCGGCCGGGCGATCAGGGCAGGATCAGACGCCGGTCGAGATCTTTCGGTTCCCTTGATTCAGTAACGAAAAAGTAACGGTCCATACCGATGCCGGATTATCGCCTCTTTACACCTTCTTTGCTGAGTACGGTCTCCTCTTGTCTCTTTACGTACGCGTGAGCAACCCGAGCGCTCATGACAAAGAAGGAGCTACCGTGAACCCCCGAGTCAAGCACCTCGCCCTCCCCCTGGGAGGTGCTCTCGTGGCCACCTCCGTGGCCGGCGCCGCCTTCACCGGCACCGCCTCGGCCGAGCCCGACCTGAAGTCGGTGGCGCTGACGCCGTCCGCCAACGCGAAGGCCGTCGCGGGCTACTGGACCCCCTCGAAGCTGAAGTCCGCGAAGACCTACCTCTCCGAGTCCACCGCCACCGGCAGGCTCAAGGTCGGCGGGAGCCACGCCTCCGCCGACGGCAAGGCCGGCACCGTCGCCCCGACCGGCGAGGGCGGCAAGTCCGCGGGCAGGTCCAAGAACGTCAACCTGCCGATCACCGTCGGCAAGGTCTTCTTCCTCGACGACAAGGGCCAGGAGCGCTGGTGCTCCGGCACCTCGATCCAGTCGAAGTACCGCAACCTGGTGGCCACCGCCGGCCACTGCGTCTACGACACCGACACGAACAAGCCCTTCAGCAACTTCGTGTTCATCCCCGGCTACTACCAGGGCAAGGCTCCCTGGGGCATCTACGTCGGCGCCAGGGTCAACATGCACCACGACTTCGACGTCTACGAGGACTACGACTACGACTACGCCTTCGTCAACGTCTACAACGGCATCAAGCAGGCGGGCGTGAAGGAGGTCAACAAGTCCACGTACACGGCCGCCAAGGGCTTCAAGTACACCGAGGACAAGGCGATCTCCAAGGAGGACTTCGAGAAGGGCTACGAGCGTTACGGCGAGGACGGCCCCTACTGGAAGAAGGCCGCCGACCCGACCGTCGAGACCGTGGCCAAGCCTGCCGACGCCGCGAAGTACCTCGAGGAGTACATCGCCACCGGTCGCAACGGCGTCAAGCTGACCGCCGTCGAGGTCGTGGAGAGCGTCTACGACAAGGCGCCCAACGGCCTGGAGAACGGCTACAAGTTCGAGCGCAAGACCGTCAAGACGCCGATCAGCAAGGAGGAGTACGACAGGCTCCGCAAGCAGAAGGCGGACGGCGGCTTCCTCGGCAAGCTCGAGGCCACCAAGGATGTCAACGGCAACGAGATCGCCTGGTTCCAGACCCGGTACTTCGTGAAGAAGTGGGTCAAGACCACGGTGAAGGAGCTGTACTTCCACACCCGGTACTTCGTGATCGTCATGGCAGACGCCGGCCGGCTGGGCGACAACGTCGGCGGCCAGGGCTTCGCCTGGAACCAGAAGCTCGGCAAGAAGGTCTTCACCTTCGGCTACCCGGCCTACGCCCACCTCGACGGCAACAGGCCCTACAGCGGCCACACCATGAAGTGGTGCTACGGCACGACGGGCAACGCCCCGGACGTGCCGAAGTACAAGGCCCAGGAG
The DNA here is from genome assembly GCF_039534085.1 of Planomonospora alba. Taxonomy (NCBI): domain Bacteria; kingdom Bacillati; phylum Actinomycetota; class Actinomycetes; order Streptosporangiales; family Streptosporangiaceae; genus Planomonospora; species Planomonospora alba. The sequence continues at coordinate 1,983 of NZ_BAAAUT010000026.1, read as the reverse complement.
CACCAGGCCATCAAGTGCGCCTTCACCCCCGGCGCGAGCGGCGGCCCGTTCCTGCTGCAGTACAAGAACAGCAAGCGGACCGGATACGTCAACGGCGTCGTGAGCCTCACGATCGACAGTGACGGCAACGACCGCTACGACCGGGTCACCACGCCGTACTTCAACGGTGAGACCTACGAGGTCTACAAGCGCGCCGCCAACCGCTGGACCGGCAGGCTCCCGGTCTGAGGCGTGAGGGTCTGATGCGGGGAAAGGGTCCGGCCGTCACCGGGCCCTTTCCTGCCTTGACGGGGCTCTTACGCCCCGGGGAGCACGCTGGACCGGATGACGGCACCAGAGCAGATCATGGCAGCAAGCTGCACAAAATCCAGTTGATCTGGAAAAATCACCCTTTACGTCCCTCGCTCCGTACCTCGACCCCCGAAAGGACCTCCCTCATGCCCCCCCGCGTCCGGCGGCTCACAGCCACACTCGGCGCTCTGGTCGCCGCCTGTGTGACCGCCGTGTCCGCCTTCCCGGGGGATGCCGAGGCCAGTCCCTACGACGGGGTACCGAACGGCGTGACCTCCGTCACGCTGACCCGCAGCGCCGCGGACATGAAGCGGATCGCGGAGTACTGGAGCCCTACGCGGCTCAAGCAGGCCCAGAACAACGCTCCGGCGATTCCCCAGGTCAAACCCAGCGACGGCGCCTCGTCTCCACCCCCGGCCTCCCCGGTCCCCAGCGCCACGGCCAAGGCCACCGCCGCCACGGCCACCGCGACCGCCGCCGGTGAGCAGACCACGACCACGACGACGGCCGAGGCGCCTGCCACGACCGGCTCGGCCCCGACGGTCCAGCCGACGGTCCCGCGGAAGCGGGCGGCGGCCACCGGCACCAAGCCCATCACCGTCGGGAAGGTGTTCTTCCGGATCGGCGACAAGGACTACTGGTGCTCCGCCTCGTCGGTGGCCTCCCCCAACCGGAACCTGGTCGCCACGGCGGCGCACTGCGCCTACGACGCCAAGCTGGCGAAGCCCGCCGAATACTGGATCTTCATTCCGGGCTACGACAAGGGCGACGCCCCGTACGGGATCTACGTGGGCCACTCCCTCAACCTGCACGAGAGCTTCGTCGGCAGGGGCGACTACGACTACGACTACGCCTTCGTCACGGTGCACAACGGGTTCCGCTGGAAGCCGGGCAGGACCGCCGGCTCCTACGAGATGGAGACCGTGGGCAGCCTGGAGGACAACGTCGGGGGACAGGGCCTGGCGTTCAAGCGCGGCACCGGCAGGTACACCTTCGCCTTCGGTTACCCGGCCGACGCCTACCTCGACGGCAGCAAGCCGTTCAACGGCCAGGAGACCAAGTGGTGCGACGGTCGCACCGGCAAGCGGATCGCTCCCACCTACCTCGTCGAGTACGGCATCGCACTGAAGTGCGGGTTCACCGCCGGTGCCAGCGGCGGACCGTGGCTGATCGGCTACGACACCCAGCGCGCGCTGGGCTATCTCAACGGCGTCAACAGCTTCGCCTGGGACACCGACGTCAACAAGCGCGTCGACCTGATCTCCTCGCCCTACTTCTCCTCGTCGACCTACGTGGTCTACCGGTACGCGGGGAGCCAGCGGGTCACCTGAGCCACCGGACTGTCTCCGGACACGGCACGGAACGCATGCGAAGGGCCCCGGTGAACACCGGGGCCCTTCGCATGGAGCCGTTAGACGTGGCGGAGCCCGGATCGGTGCCACCGGTTCGATGTGATCTGCACCACATGTTCGCCATAACGCAGCGCACCCGACCGATCACGCCACATCCGCACCACTTACCACGCCCTTATGTTGATCTGCGAAAACGCGACACCCCAGGTCTCATGTCGCGGACAGCCTCAAACCTCAGATCATGTAACGAAACGATATCGGCCCAAAGAGGTCCTACATCGTCCGCCGGATCGGCTTCCGCTTTTCAAGATCGGGCCTGTATGTTCCTGGCTATCCCTTT